>JBBSFO010000367.1:0-5543 GCA_038238655.1 Thermomicrobiales bacterium
CGACGATCTCGCGGCAGAGCGCGACGACTGCCGTGATCTTCTCTTCGCGGTTCCCGGCACGGCGCACCTCGAAATGGAGGTTCGGGCGGAAGACGGAGGCAGTCACCTGCACCATCGGGCCGAGCCGTTCCTGGATTTCCCCCTGCGTCTCCGCCGATGCAGTCGCGGTGAGCGCGAGGACAGGAACGTTGCCGAGTTCATCCAGCGCGGCGCGGATAAAGAGGTAATCTGGCCGGAAACTGAGGCCCCACATGCTGACGCAGTGCGCCTCGTCCACGACGAAAAGCGAAACCCCGGCGCGTTTTAGCGCGTGGAGAAACGGCCGCTGGCGTAGTCGCTCGGGCGCGATGTAGACGAGTTTATAGTCGCCCGCCGCGATGCCGCGCATCCGCTCGCGCACCTCGGTCATCGTCATGCTGCTGTTGATCGCGGTCGCGTGGCTGCGCAGGGCGTCCGGCAGGCCGTCAATCTGATCTTTCATCAGCGCGATCAACGGGCTGACGACGAGCGTTGCCTGGGGCAGCAGCATCGCGGGGAGCTGGTAGGTAAGCGACTTCCCCGCGCCGGTTGGCATGATCGCCAGCGTGCTGTGCCCGGCGAGGACATTGCCGATCACCTGCACCTGATTGGGGCGGAAATCGCGCAGGCCGAACTCCTGACTCAGCAGGGTGTAGGCGTCCGGTGGAAGGGAAACCTCACTCCCCGACCCCCTCTCACCTGCCCAGAGGGCACCCGCAATGGAGAGGGGAAGGGGAGAATGCGTGGCATCTTCCGCATCTTCGTCGTGGCCGAATTCGGCTTCGAGGACGGCGCGTTCCTCGGATTCGCGGCGGGCGATCTGGTCGTCGAGGGAGCGGACGGCGGCGGTGTCTTCCAGATCGCGGCAGGCATCGCGCAGGAGGCGCAGTTCCTCGACGGTCGGGCGGCGCTCCGCATTGCGGACAAAGAGGGTTTCGATCTGCCCGCGCGCGGCGGCAGCATCGCCGGTGTCCAGGGCGAGTTCGGCCAACCGCCGGAGTGAGGCGGTGCTCTCCGGCGCGAGTTCGGCGATGCGGCCATAGGCGTCCGCGGCTTCCTCCTGTTTCCCTGCGGCGCGGCAAACGTCGCCGTAGCGCAGCCAGGCGGAAACATCGAGTTCGGTTTCGGTTTCTTCGTCGGGTTCGGGGCCGAGGGCGAGCAGGGCGGCGCGGTCGCCCGCCAGTTTCAGGGCGTGCAGACGGATTAGCCAGCGCGTCTGCGTCCGGGGTCGTTCGGCATCCAGCGCGTCGAGCATGATGAGGGCCTCGTCCGCCCGCCCGAGCGCGACGAGCGTCCGCGCGCGTATCTCGCGCAACGTCACGCTTTCCGGCTGCTCGTCGAGCCACCGATCCACATATCCCAGAAGGAATAGATGATGACCCCAGCGGTCGAGCCAGGTGATGAGTCGCGTGCGCCGGTCGCCCCGGAGGAGGTCGAGACTCGCGGTCGGTAGACTCAGGAGAATGGAATCGGACAACGGTTTCCCCACATCCATACCTACGCACGCGACGCTGCGCGTGGGTTTCATTGTACCATTTTCTCTCATACTACTGGGTGATTTTGTGCCTCGTATCGTGGTGGAAGGCACGAGTGTCCGTCACAGTATTGCCCGATGAAGCGTTAAGAGGATAGAAAGATTCCGCTATTCATGCTACGCTCAATGATGTACTGTCGCAGCATGGCTTCATCAGGAGTTGTATCATGGCACAGACCATCGCCCCCATCGCTCCCGATGGACCGACTCATGTAGTCGTTGCGGCGACGCGCGAACTTTCCGTCCTCAGTATTCCGCCGTCGTCGCGGCGCTCCGGCGGGGTGCCGCTCAGCGAGAGTTTCCGTTCCTCGATCAACAGCCTGAGCGCGAATGTGATGCGCACGCTGCTGACGATGCTCGGTATCATCATCGGCGTCGGCGCGGTCGTTGCGCTGCTCGCCATCGGCAACGGCGTCGTCGCGGAGGCCCGGGCCAATCTCGAACGCAACGGCACAAATCTCGTGACGATTCAAGGTGGGAATCAGGTTTCGGCAGGCGTCGCGACAGGCACCCTCACCCAGACATTGACTGCGGAGGATGCGATCGCCCTTGCCGAGTCGGGCGCGGTGCCGGACGCCGCCGCGATCTCCCCGGAAGTACAGCGCGGTGGGCGGATTACCTTCGGCGCACTCAACACTTTCGGCGGCTTTCGTGGTGTTTGGCCCAGCTTTGCGGATGTGCACAACTACAACACAGTGAGCGGTGAATTCATCCAGGATAGCGATGTGACGAGTCGCGCGACGGTCGTTGATCTCGGCGCGCAGATCGCCACCGCCCTTTTTGGCGAGAGCGATCCAATCGGTAAGCTCGTGCGGATGAATGGCGTCAGTTTCCGTGTCATTGGTGTGATGGAGACGAAGGGCGGGAACGGCTTCGGTTCGCTCGATACGCAGGTGTATATCCCACTCTCGACCGCGCAAGCCGTGCTCGTTGGTGGCTTCCCGGGCGCGCCGACCTCGGGCAAGACTGTCCAGAACATTTATATCAAGGCCGTGACTCCGGAAAGCGTGGACAAGGCGATTGCCGAGGCGAACGACGTACTTACCGCCCGCCACCGCACGAGAACCGGTGCCCCGGACTGGCAGATCACCAACCAGGCCGACCAGATCAAGGCGGCGGAAGAAACTCAGAAGACGTACCAAATTTTCCTCTTTGTCATCGCCAGTATCTCGCTGCTGGTTGGCGGCATTGGCATCATGAACATCATGCTCGTCTCGGTCACTGAGCGCACGCGCGAGATCGGCATCCGCAAGGCGATCGGGGCGAAGGGCAAGGACATCCTCACCCAGTTCGTCACCGAGGCAGTGCTCATCAGTTTGATCGGCGCGCTCACGGGTGTCGTCTTCGGCTTGCTCGCCTCGTTCATCGTCGGCGAGACATGGAAGAAGACCATTGTCTCACCCGAATCCATCTTTATCGCGGTCTTCTTCGCCTGCGCGACGGGCTTGTTCTTCGGGGTCTACCCGGCACGGCGTGCCTCACGTCTCAAGCCGATTGACGCGCTCAGGTACGAGTAGATAAACCTCACCCCCGGCCCCTCTCGTACGGAGCCATTGCAATGGAGAGGGGAGCGACCTTTGTGAGATCACGGTGTGTGGGGAACATCACGACACTCTCGACGAGGCACCCCTCTCCATCGCGGGCGCCCTTTGGGCAGGTGAGAGGGGCCGGGGGTGAGGTTTCCCGATGAAAGCACTCTCGGGCGAGATACGGGCGGAGCATCTGCGGCGGATGGCGGCGGGCCGCGTGGATGTCTGCGTGATCGGCGGCGGGATCACGGGTGCGGGCGTCGCGCTCGAAGCGGCCTCGCGCGGGGCGTCCGTCGCGCTGATCGAGCGCAATGACTTCGCTAGTGGCACGAGCAGTTGGTCCACCAAACTCGTGCATGGCGGCATCCGCTACCTCCCGCAGGGGCAAGTCGCGCTCGTCCGGGAGGCATTGCACGAGCGCGCGACGCTGCTGAAGATCGCGCCGCACCTCGTCTGGCCGCTCGCTTTTGTGCTGCCGATCTACGACACGACGCGCCGCCCGATCGGCGTGCCTGTCTCGTTGCCACGTGGTATCGGCGTTGGCATGGCGATGGAGATCGGCCTGACCGCGTATGATGTGCTAGCAGGGAAGCAAAACATCGCCCGCCACCGCCATATCTCGGCGGACGAAGCGGTGCAGGATGTACCGGGCCTGAAGACGAACGGCCTGAAGAGCGCCTTCGTGTACAGCGACGCCGGTACGAACGACACGAAACTTGTCGTGACGATCATCCGCACCGCCGTCGAACAGGGCGCGATGGTCGCTAATTACACCGAAGCGACCGGGTTCGTGCAGGAAAACGGCCAGATCGTGGGCATCGAAGCACGGGACACGATCACCGGCGAGACCGTTACTATCGCGGCGCGCCATGTCGTCAATGCGACGGGCGTCTGGGCGGAGCGTGTCGAATCGCTCGGCACGCGCGACCCGCAGGTGCAGGTGTTGCCCGCGAAGGGAATTCATCTCGTCGTGGATGCCGCGAAGGTCGGCGTGACGAACGATGCCGTGGTGTTACCGGAAACGGAGGACGGGCGGCTGATCTTTATCGTGCCGTGGCAGGGGCGCGCCGTGATTGGCACGACGGATACGCCCGGTGGCGACATCGAACGCCCGCGCGCCGATGCGGACGAGATTGCCTACGTGCTCCGTACGACGAATGGTTCGATTCGCGCACGACTGACAGAAGCGGACATCATCAGCACCTACGCGGGGTATCGCCCGCTCGTCCGGAGGCGAGACGGCGCAAAATCCGCAGCGTTAGCACGTACCCATGCGGTGCTTTCCTCTTCGAATGGCCTGGTCACCATCGTCGGTGGCAAACTGACGACGTATCGCCGGATGGCGCAGGAGACGCTCGATACGCTCGAATTGCATGGCCTCAACATTCGCGCCTCTGTGACCGATCATCTCCCGCTCGCCGGGGCGGACGGCTACGGCCATTGGAAGCGGACGCTGCCCGTCGAAGCGGCGAAGCGCGGGCTGGACGCCGATATGGCGGCGCATCTGCTCCAATCCTACGGCTCGGACGCGCCGCTGATTCTGGCGCTGATTGACGATGATGCGTTGCTCGCCGCCCGGATGGCGCCCGATCTGCCGGTGATCTTCGCCGAAGCGCTCTTCGCGGTGCGCTACGAGATGGCAATGACCGTGGACGATGTGTTGAGCCGCCGTACCCGCCTGTCGCTGATTGACCGCGCGCATGGCTTCGATGCAGCAGCAGATGTGGCGGCGATCCTCGGCGACGCGCTCGGCTGGGACGCTGCTGAGCGCACGCGGCAGGTCGAATCCTACCGCGCGACGGTCGAAGACCTCCATATCCCTGTATCGGCGCGCGACGCTGCGGTCGCGATGGCCGTGCCACGGTAATTACCCGCCACATGTGGGCGATTTTCATTGCGCGCATCATCTTGCGATGATGCGTCGCGCACACTATTATGGTAATGGATGAAAATTGTGTGGTTTGCGTCGCGGCGAATCGCTTCTGCATCACCGGTCGCGACGAAAATGGAAGGAACGGTACATGCGCACGACGATCACACGGCGGACGATCCTCGCGGGGACGGCCGCGAGCGCGGCGGCGGCATTGCTCGCAGCCTGCGGCGGTAGTAATGCGACAGACACGCCGAAGCCCGCTGCCCCGACCACGGCAGCACCCGCCGCCACGACCGCACCAGCGGCGGGCGCGGCTACTGCAACCCGGCCCGCAGCGAGTGCCGCAGCCGGGACGACAGCGCCCGCCGCGACGACAGCGGCGAGCAGCGCCGCCGCACCGGCCGGGACGACTGCCGCGAGTAGCGCCGTAGCCCCGGCCGGGACGACAGCGGCTGCCTCCACCGGTACCGGCACGCTGAAGCCGAAGGCCGGCGCGGACGCCTTCAAGGGCAAGAAGCTCTCGTACTTCCAGAAGGTCCAGTACTACAAAGCCGTCCAGGACGGGATCGGCGCGAACATTAAGACCTAC
>JBBSFO010000368.1:0-5542 GCA_038238655.1 Thermomicrobiales bacterium
CGCAACCGTCCAATCCAGGCGGCGACGATAAAGATCGGCACGAAAATCAGCAGGGATGACCAATTCTGCCGGAAGAGTGAGAACCCGACGAGGTAGATCGTCGCGACGACGACGACGAGGATCGGTGCTGCGTCGGCCACCCAATCGCGCAGTTCGTGTGCGGGGGATGCAGGCGCATCTTCGTTTGCCGCACACGGAGCATTCATTCCATTACGTTCGTCCATGCGGCATCCATACGCCTTTGCCTTCACCCATTCTCGCATCCAACTCTACCATATGGGTTCCGCATTCGCACCGCAAAGAAGCCGCAACTATTCCACAAAATATGTACTGACATACATGGACAGATCGTGTACACTACATAACGTTCCGCGACCGATGGGGAAGATGGGTCGTGAGCGCATTGATTCATTCGTATCATGGGGGGTATCGAGGGGATGAAGGATGTCCAATGGCGCGTGCGCGCCGTAGTGTATTGTGCGCTCGCGGCATTGTGCTTCAGTCTGGTCAGCGGGGTTGGCGCAACGACGGGAGGGCCCGATCCATTGGCGAACCCCGTAACGCCTGCATCGGGCAGCAGTTCGCGCTTTGGCGTTGTGACGCACATCGCCACGCGGTACGGCATCTACGGGCAGCAGAATGGCCCGATGGATATGGCAAGCGGCACCGGCGCAGGCTGGATCCGCGAGGAAATCCGCTGGGACTGGGTTGAACACCCGCTCGGCACGTGGGACTGGGGCTTCACGGACGAAATGGTTCAGGATGCGCGCGGCCGCAACCTCGAAATCCTCGGCCTCCTCGGCTACAACAACTCCGCCCAGATGGCGGGCACGGTGAACTTCACGATGCCGGACATCGGTCTGTGGAAGAACTACGTTGCCACCGTCGTCACGCACTACAAGGGGCAAATCCATACCTGGGAAGTGTGGAACGAACCGGACGTGCCATATTTCTGGAACGGGAGCGTCGCCGATTACGTCACACTGCTGCGCGAGACCTACGCCACAATCAAGGCGATTGATCCTACCGCGACGGTGATGAATGGCGCGTGCTCGAACCTTGACCTCAACTGGTTCAACGATTTTCTCAATCAGGGCGGCGCGAAATATGCCGACGTCCTTGCCTTTCACCCGTACCCGATGCGTTCGAGTATTGACAATGGCGACTATCAGAAATTGGATCTCGCGCACCTCAAGGACATCTCGGCACGTACCGGCAAGCAGTGGTGGTTCACGGAGATCGGCTGGTCGAGCGCTTCGAGGGGCACGGACTATGGCGGCGGGGTCGGTTCCGAGCAAACGCAGGCGAGTTATATGATCCGCCAGTACATCATGTCGCTCGATTACCAGGGTCTCGATGTGCAGCATATCTTCTGGTACAATTTCCACGACGATGGCACCGACCCCGGCAATGCCGAGAACAACTATGGCCTCGTCCGCAACGACTGGAAGACGCCGAAGTTCAGCTACACCGCGTATCAGACGATGACGACACATCTCGGTGGCGCAAATGCGCAAGGGACGATAGATTCCGGCGCGGGCATCGCGTACCGTTTCAACCGGGGCGGCGTCATCGTGGATGTTGTCTGGGGTAGCGGCCGCACGAATCTGCCGACCGCGTCAGCGCATGCGCAGGCATTCGATCTTTCCGGTGCGCCGATCCCGGCAGAAGTGAGCGGCGGCCAGATCCACGTCACCGTCAGCGGCGCGCCCATCTTCATCGAGCACACCGGTACACCCGTTGTGCCGCCGGTGAAAGCTGCACCGACGAGCACCTTCACCCTGCCACCGCAAGCGCCCTCTACCCCGCCCGGATTCAACGGTCACAAATAGTGGCGAAAAACTGAACCGCCAAGATGCCAGGGCCACCAAGGGAACGCGGGAACGAAAGGAAATCCATTTTCTTTTCTCTTTCCCGCTTGGCGTTCTTGGCGTCTTGGCGGTTCAATTTCTCCTCACTCGTTGTTTAGCAGATCGTCCCCCGGCCATGTCAACAGCCAGGTCAGCGCGCCGCACACCGCCGCGATCGCGCCAGCGAGCCACAGTGGCAACGTGACGAGTGTACGCTGCACCTGCAGTATACGGAGCACATACGTCGCGCCCAGGCCGATCACGATGCCAAGAGCAAGCGAAATCCAGAGCCAGTTAATGCGACCGAGGCGCTCCGGTAACCAGACGGAGCGCGCCGCGACAAGGATGACTCCGACGACAATGACCGCGAGCGCGATATCGAGCCAGCCGATATGCACAGGCCTAAAGTTGCGAAAGACGAGCGCGAGGAAAACGCGCATCCCCAGTAATCCGGCTGCCGCGCCCATCAACGCGAGCACACCGAGAAAGATGCGGGAAGGCGGGCGCGGCGTGACGAGCAAGGCAGCAAGCACCTCGGCGTGACCCGCCGCACCACCATACGGGTAGCGCAGCGCGACCGGCGTATGATCGCCCTGCGCGCGGTCACGCTGTACCTCGCGACCGAGTGCGCGCACGACCAGGCCGATCCGCTCCGGCGGGAGATGGTAGACGCGTGCGAGCGTCAGTTCGATTTCGTCGAGATACGTCCGGTCATCGGCTGTCAGGAAGCGTCGCTCGTGGAGATCCATCGCCATCCTCGTTCCCCTGTTGGTCCCCATCATAGCGAACCGACGGGCACCGCGCGACGGCCACCATTGCCGCGCGGGCGATGGATCGGTACCATGACACTATGACGACACCGGAACCGACTGACGGAAATCCCGACCTGATTGCGACCATCCGTGCGGCCATCGCCGACGCGGGCGGACAGATGCCATTCGCCCGGTACATGGAAATCGCGCTCACTCATCCCGTCCACGGCTACTACGCGAGTGGTCACGGTGCGCCCGGTCGGGAAGGGGCGGATTTTCTCACTGCGCCGGAAACCTCGCCGTATTTCGGTCGTTGCCTCGCCGTGCAAGTCGCGGAATGCTGGCGACTACTCGACGCGCCGACGGCCTTCACGATCTGGGAGCAGGGCGCGGGAATCGGCACCCTCGCCCGCACCCTGCTTGATACGCTCCAGGAAACCGACCCCGCTGCCTACGCCGCGACGACCTACTGGCTCGACGACGTTTCTCCGCATGCGCTCATCCGCGCCCGCTCGGCAATCGCCGACCATGCGGGGCATATCGCCTGGGGCGCGCCGCCGATGGGGATGATTGGCGTCGTCCTGGCAAACGAATTCGTGGACGCGCTGCCGGTCCACCGCGTGCGCGTCACCCACAGCGACATGGAGGAAGCATTCGTCGTCTGGGACGAAAAGCGGGCCATGTTCGCTGAAAGATGGGCGACGCCATCGACCCCACAACTCGCACAAACGCTCGCCGCAGATGGCGTCACGCTCAATGAGGGCCAGATCGCGGAGATTTGTCTCGCTGCGAACGTATGGATCGCTGATGTTGCCGCGCGCCTCGCTACCGGGTATGTGCTGATCATTGATTACGGCGATGTCGCGCCCGCGCTCTACCGGCCCAGCCGCTTTCCAGAGGGATCGTTGATGTGCTACTACCGGCACACGGCGAATCGTCTGCCATACATGCATATCGGCGAGCAGGACATGACGGCGCATGTGGACTTTTCCGCGCTGGAACGGGCGGCGGGCGCGGCAGGACTGACGACACTTGGCCTGACGACACAGGCATCCTTTCTCACCTCGCTCGGCCTCGGTGAAATGCTTTACACGGCGACGCAAGAAGCGACAAATGCCGTCCGGTACATCGCCGAGCGCAATGCCGTCGTTCGCTTGATCGAGCCAAGCGCGATGGGCCGGAACCGCGTTTTGCTGTTGGGAACCACTGTGCCGATGGAGCCGCAACCGCGCGGCCTGACCGAGCCGCCAATCTGAACGGAGCGCCCCGATGCCGGAGGAAACCTTTACCGCGCCCCACGATGCCCGCTGCCCCAAATGCAAGGGGACGATGGCCGTCGCGAACCTGCGCGACGCGGAGCGCGTTGACCTGATTCGCGCCGAAAGCGCCATTGACCGCGCGACCCCTTCCGCGCGGCGCTCCTACAAGCGCGTCGAGGGGACGACGCTCTTCGCCCTCGTCTGCACCACCTGCGGCTTCGTGGAGTGGTACGCACGCGACCCCAAAGTCTTCCGGTGGCAGCCGACTCGCTAGCGGAGCCAGCGGCGAAACCAGGCGACGGTTTCGATTGCCATTGCCGGTGTGACTGTGTGATCCACGCCCGGTTCGATGAGAATGCGTAGCCGCTCCGGGTCAGCCACGCGGGGACGGAGGGCATCGTGGAGCGCCTGCGTCGTCCACGCGGGCAAGACGGTATCGTGTTCACCGGCGAGCAACAGGAGGGCGACCCGCTCAAAGGCGTCGAGATGTTGCAGGATGTCCCGCTCGCGCAGGTTGGCCCGCGCATCCGATGCGAGCCGCGCGAACGATTCGTCAAAGCGGTTTCCCCACGTCCCACCGCCAATCAGCGACGCCGCGACCGTCAAGCGCGGTTCGAGCGGGATTGCGGCATACAACGTCAAAGCGCCCATGCTGACGCCGGTCACGCCAACGCCCTGCGCGGCATCCAATCGGATGTATGGCCGAGTGAGCAGCGCATCGAGCAATGCGGGCAATTCCGCTGCGGTCGCAAAGATAGATTGGCTGATCGCGACCGCTTCGTTGGTCTGCGCCAGGTGCATCCATGCCTCGTCCGATCGCTCGCCGTGGAACTTCGCGTCCGGCGCGACGACAACGAAGCCGGAGGCCGCGATCAGTTCCAGGAGTGGCTGCATCGTCTCTTTGTTGCCGGTGAAACCGTGCAGTGCGACGATCAGCGGGAACGAACCGCCGGATCGTGGCCGCGCGATGAGTAGCGGCATCTCATCAACCTGATCGCGTTCAATGATGATGGGAGATTGCATTGGTCATCCTTTAGTGTGTCGGCGATGCCGCCAGACGCTCGTGCAAGGCGGCGACGTAAATCCGTGCAAGGGCATCAAACAAAATTTCGCCTTCTGCGGGGGTGGCGGCGGCCGGATCGCCGAAGTAGCCAAGCGTCGCACCCGCCTCCGCGAACGTTTTCGCCCCTGCCCGCAGTTTTCCCGGCAAATCAATCCAGACGGGCGGCAACGCTTGCCGCTCCGACTCCCGCACTTCATCGGGCGCTTGGACGAGCATCAATGCCGTCTCATATGCGCCCGCATGCCGCGCGCCACGGCGAAACTCATCGGAAAGCGATGCGGCCCACCGCGCCTCTCGCAGATCGGGGAAGGTTGCACGCAAACGCCCATCGGTCGCCGCTTCCGCCGCTGCGATGCCCGCATTGAGCGCGTCAGCGTGCGCCGGTTCGAGATGGCTGTTGACGATAATTGCAGCTGTGCAGCCGTACCGATCGAGGCCGACGAGCACATCGCGAACGACGGCGGTCATCGTTGCGACGGTAACAGGGAGCGTGCCTGCGAACGACGTGCCGACGAATGAGACGCCGTACGCGAGCGGTGGCAGGATAAGCGCGGGCATGTTTTCCGAGGCCAGCAACGCCGCCGTGCGATCCGCTGCGCCGACCGCGATGTGCACATC
>JBBSFO010000369.1:0-5534 GCA_038238655.1 Thermomicrobiales bacterium
GTCCACCCAACGAACGCCCATCTCGTCTACGTCGCGGCCTTCGGGCACGTCTACGGCGCGAACGCGGAGCGCGGCATCTATCGCTCGCAGGATGGTGGCAAGACGTGGGAGCGCATCCTGTTTCGTAGCGAAACCGCCGGGGCGATTGATCTCGCGATGGACCCACACAACCCGCGCATCCTGTACGCGGCCTTCTGGGAAGCGAACCGGACGCCGTACAGCCTGACGAGCGGCGGGCCGGGCAGTAGCCTGTACAAATCTACCGACGGCGGCGCGACGTGGGCCGAACTGACGCACGCGACCGGTTTGCCGAAGGGCGTCCTCGGCAAGATCGGCGTCGCCTGCTCCGCCAAAAGCGACCGTGTCTGGGCGCTAATCGAGGCGGACGGCGGCGGTCTCTTTCGCTCAGAGGACGGCGGCGCGTCGTGGGAAAAGATGAGCGACGGTTCCGACCAACGGCAGCGACCGTGGTACTACACCCACATCATCGCCGACCCGACAGAGCCGGACACGCTCTGGGTGCCGAATGTCCAACTGTGGAAATCCACGGACAGTGGCCGCTCCTTCCAGCAAATCCCGACGCCGCACGGGGACGATCACGACATCTGGATTGACCCGGCCAATTCGATGCGGATGATCGAGGGGAACGATGGCGGCGCCTGCGTCTCGTACAGCGGGGGCGCGGGGTGGTCCTCGATCTACAACCAGCCGACCGCCGAGTTTTACCATGTGACGACGGACAACGCCGTTCCCTATCGTCTCTACGGCGCGCAGCAGGACAACACGACGATCTCGACGGTGAGCCGTTCCGACAACGGCGCGATCACCTGGGCGGAGTGCTACACCGTCGGCGGCGGCGAGAGCGGCTACATCGCCGTGCGGCCCGACGACCCGAACATCGTCTACGCCGGCTCGTACTGGCTCGTCACGCGGTACGATCACCGCACGCACCAGTCGCGCAACATCCTTCCCTGGCCGGAAAACCCGATGGGTTGGGGAGCCAATGACCTCAAATACCGCTTCCAGTGGACCTTTCCCATCGTCGTCTCGGCTCACGATCCCGACACACTCTACGTCACCTCGAACGTTGTCCACCGCTCGACGGACGAGGGTACGAGTTGGGAAGTGATCTCGCCCGACCTGACGCGCAACGACCCGACGCGGATGGGATCGTCCGGCGGGCCGATCACCCAGGACAACACGAGCGTCGAGTATTACTGCACGATCTTCGCGCTCGCCGAATCGCCCGTGCAGCGGGGCATTCTCTGGGCGGGATCGGACGACGGCCTCGTGCATGTCTCGCGCGATGGCGGCAAGAACTGGGCAAACGTCACGCCGAAAGACCTCCCGGAATGGGCGATGATCTCGATCATCGAACCCTCGCCGCACGACGCCGGGGCGGCATATGTGGCGGCAAACCGCTACAAGTCAGACGACTTCGCCCCCTATCTCTACAAAACGACTGACTACGGCCAGACATGGACGAAAATCACCGATGGTATCGCGGAAAATGCCTTCACCCGCGTCGTCCGCGCCGATCCCGACCGCAAAGGGCTACTCTACGCGGGCACCGAGACGGGACTGTATGTTTCGTTCGACGATGGCGCGCACTGGCAATCGTTGCAGCGCAATCTGCCCGTCGTGCCGATTCATGACCTCGCGGTGAAGAATCAGGATTTGATCGCCGGCACGCATGGCCGCGCCTTCTGGATTCTCGACGACCTCACGCCGCTCCATCAGATGGCGGACAACCTCGCGAACAAAGCGGGCCATCTCTTCGCGCCGCGCCCGACGACCCGCTTCAAGAGCGGCCTGCGCCGCTTCCACAGCGGTGGCCCGCCGAAGGGCTATCTTTCCGTCGGTGGCCTCGCCGTCACGACCTGGCAGGACCCGAAACCGGGCAGCCCGCTCACCTTTTTTGAGGCGGGCCGCAACCCGACTGATGGCGTCGTCATCAACTACCATCTGAAGGAGAAGCCTGACACCCCCATCTCCCTCACCTTCCTCGACGCCAAAGGCAACGAGATCAAGACCTTTAAAAACGAGGAAAAGAAGCCAGACGCCGGAAGCCAAACCCCTCAGTCCCCAGTCCTTAGCCCTCAGTCTTCCCACAAAGAGGAGCCGAAGGCTCCGGCAGATGCGGGGATGAATCGCTTCGTTTGGAATATGCGCTATGCAGACGCGACGAATGTGCCCGGCGCGATCTTCTGGGCGGGCAGCGTGGACGGGCCAATCGCCTCCCCCGGCCACTATCAGGTGCGACTGACAGTCGGCGATACGACGCAAACCGTTCCCTTCGAGATTCGCAAAGATCCGCGCGTCGCCGCGACGCAGGCGGATTTCGATGCTCAGTTCGACCTGCTACTGAAAATCCGCGATCAACTGACACGCACGAGCGACGGCATCAACCAACTGCGCGATACCCGCACGCAAGTCGAGGGCTGGGAAAAGCGTGTCGAGGGGCGCAAGGACGCCGATGACCTGCGCGCGGCAGCGACTTCCCTGAAAAAGACGCTCACCGAGATCGAGGAGGAACTGATCCAGGTCCGCTCGAAAGCCCTGGAAGACCCGCTGAACTTCCCTGTTAAATTAAACAACAAACTGGCGAGCCTGTCCGGCGCGGTGGCGAGTGCGGACAACGCCCCAACCCGGCAAACCTACGCCGTCTACGACGACCTCGCAACGAAGATTGGTCTCCATCTCATCACGCTCGCGACCGTGATCGAGACGGACGTCGCGGAGTTCAATCAACTGGTGAGCCAACTCAGCATCCCGGCCATTGCGCCACGACAGGGGTAGAGGCGAGAAACAGCGCGGGGCATGACCGGTACTTTTCGATCAGTACCGATCATGCCCCATTTGCGTTCTGTGACGCATGTTTGAGCGCCACATCACATTTTGCCATGCATACACGTTATATCGCATGAATGGGTGATTTCGTCCATGGAACAGGGAGGATGCACGATGGTAGCCGTGGCCGATTCCGGGCCGACCGAGTTGTTCGGTCGCCATCGGTTCCGGGGACTCGATCCGAAATCGGTTGAGCTCTGGGCAAACAACTTTGCGCATGAAAACGCTCTGCTCCGCAGCCAGGTCGCGGCGCTCGAAGCGCGCGCGACAAAGGCTGACGCATTTGCGGAGGACGCCATCAAGGAGATGGTTTCGCTGCAGGAAATTGTCAAACGGACAGATGCCGATCAGGCGGTTTTCGTCGCCCGTCAACGCTTGTTTCGCGAGGAAGCGGCGCACGTCGTCCATGATGCATGGGCGGAAGCGAACGTCGTCCAATCGCAAACGCAGCACGTCATCGAACGAACGCAGGCGCAGCTCGCCGCAGCGAAAAACACGCACGCTCAGTACCTCGACGCAATGCGTGAGAAGATGATGGACGAGATTGATGGGACGATTGCACAGGTGCGCGCGGTTATGTCCGCCGAATATGCGGAACATCAAGCGCGCATCGTCACCCTTGAACGCGAACGCATGCGCCTGATCACTGAAATTGAGCGATGCACCGCGAGCGTCCTCACGATGATCGGCCCACTCAAGCAAAAGGCTTCAGCGACAGACCAGGCGGCGGGAGCGGTCCCCCAGGCCGTGTGCGCCGCAACGGATGTATTGGCAACGCTCCCCGCAGTCATGGAACGATCGCTGCGCACACCCGCGCTCGATGAGCGACCGATGGCGCTCACGATCATTCGTCCCCACGATGCCCCGGAGTTTGACATCGCGCAGTAAAACGAGCCGGTAAAACCCGCTCTTTTCGGCACGGATAGTGCAGTACAGCGAAGCGAAAACGATGTACTGCCTTTTTTTGTCCAAAGGAGAACTGTCGCTATGTCCCCGATCCGCCTCCGCTTGCTTCCCGGTCTGCTTGGCCTTGCGTTCGCGCTCACGCTGAGTGCGTGCAGTCTCGGCCTCAATTCTTCCTCTTCTTCGCCAACACGTACGGTCGCGCCCGCCGCAACGAGTGCACCGACGACGGCTCCTGCATTCGGCACGGCAACGCCCGCAGTCGTACTCACCGCAACCAATCCGAGCGGAGCGACGACCGCGACCACAAGCGTAACCGGTAGCGCGTCGGTTACGACTGCCGGGACCACCGGGAGCACAACGACCGTGAATGCATCGGCCACAAGCACGCCCGCGACGAGCCTGACGAATGCGCCCGTTTCGGCATCCAGCCAGCCGCTTTCCGTCGCGCAGATCAATCAAAAGGCGCGCGCGGCGGTCGTACAGATTACCAACAATCAGAAGGTCCAGGGACGCTTCGGCCAGTCCAATGGCGCGACTGTACCGGCGGGCGTTGGCACTGGATTCATCTTCGACAAGCGCGGTTATATTCTGACGAACAATCATGTCGTTGAGGGCGCAAACTCACTGACGGTCGCGACGACAGACAACAAGACGTACGATGGAAAGATCGTCGGCACCTATCCGCAGGGCGACCTCGCGGTTGTTCAGATTAATGGCAACGGCGATCTTCCGACCGTCCAGCTGGGGGATTCGAGCAAGCTGCAGGTCGGCGATCCCCTGGTCGCGATCGGCAACGCGCTTGCCCTACAAGGTGGCCCGACGGTCACGGCAGGAGTTGTCTCCGCGCTCGGTCGCGTGGAGCAGGAACCGGGCAGCGGGCCGAACAGCGCCGGTGGCGCGTTTCTCGTTGATCTGATCCAGACGGACGCGGCGATCAACCCCGGCAACAGCGGCGGCCCGCTCCTGAATGGGGCAGCGCAAGTCGTCGGCATCAATACGCTCGGCAGCAGCCAGGCGCAGGGAATTGGTTTTGCTATCTCGATCAACTCCGCCAAGCCGGTCGCGGACGCACTGATTGCCGGCCAGCCGGTGCCGCGCCCCTTTATCGGCGTCACGACCGGTTCGCTCAACCCGCAGCAGGACGCGCAGTTGGGCCTGCCGGCGAATACGGGCGTCGGGATCGCGACGGTGCAATCGGGCACACCCGCAGACAAAGCGGGATTGAAGGCAGAGGATGTCATCATCAAGTTCGATGGACAAACCGTGCAGGGCGAAGAAGGCTTTGTTGGCTTCCTCCTCAGCCACAAGCCGGGCGATACGGTGACGTTCACCATCCTTCGCAGCAAACAGCAGCAAGATATCAAGGTAACACTTGGTCAGGCGCCGACCAGCTAATCGCGGTCGCAATCACAATGCTACACGCGCCGTCTCAGCCAGAGACGGCGCCACTGCGTGCCGGGACGCAGAGAGGGATCGCCTTGCACGAAGCGTCATCACTACTGTTTTCCTGTCGCTTTCTCCGCAATGATTGGAGCGCTCATGGCAAGGATACACTCGATCTTTACAAATGATCGGCAACCGGGCGATACCGCACACCGGACAGTCGCGGCGCACTACCGGCAGCAGATTCGGGGGACCGGTCGCGAGGCGCGATTTTTGATTGCGCTCGCCTTTTTTCTCACGTTCGGTATCGTCCGGTTCATTACCTATTCCATCCGCTACCACTGGCTCCCCTTCCTTCACGACAACGTCACGAAGGGCGGTCTCCATATTCACCA
>JBBSFO010000370.1:0-5532 GCA_038238655.1 Thermomicrobiales bacterium
AACGCAACCGACCCCTTGCCCGTGATGCTCCAAACGTGCGCCGAGGCGGTCGTGCGCCACCTCGATGCCGCATTCGCGCGCGTCTGGGTGCTGGAGCACGCCGAGCAGATGTTGGCGTTGCGCGCCAGTGCGGGCCGCTACACCCATCTCGATGGCGCGCATAGCCGCGTGCCGGTCGGCGCTCTGAAGATCGGGCTGATCGCTGCGGAGCGCCGTCCGCACCTGACGAACGATGTGCCGAATGACCCGCGCGTCAGCGATCCGGAATGGGCGCGCCGCGAAGGGATGGTCGCGTTTGCGGGCTATCCGCTGACAGTCGCGGATCGGCTCGTCGGCGTGCTGGCGATGTTCGCGGGCCACCCACTCGGAGAAGAAACTCTGGCGATGCTTTCCTCGGTCGCGAACATGATCGCGATGGGAATCGCGCGCAAGCAGGCGGACGACCGGCAACAAGAAGACATCCAGGTTGGCGAAACGCTCCAACGGATCGGGATGGCCCTTGCCTCGGAGCGCGAACTGCACACGCTCGTGCAGATCGTCACCGATGCAGCGACCGAGGTGGTCGGCGCGCAATTCGGGGCCTTCTTTTACAACGTGCTCGACGACGAGGGCGAGTCGTACATGCTGTACACGATCTCCGGCGTGCCGCGCGCAGCATTCGCGAATTTCCCGATGCCACGCAACACGGCAATCTTCAATCCCACCTTTATCGGCGAGGGGATCATTCGCCTGGCCGATGTCACGCAGGACCCGCGTTTCGGCCAGAGCGCGCCCTACTTCGGCATGCCGGCGGGCCATCTGCCGGTGCGCAGTTATCTCGCCACGCCAGTGATCTCCCGCACCGGCGCCGTGTTGGGCGGGCTTTTCTTCGGCCACGGCGAATCGGGGGTTTTCACCGAGCGTGCAGAACGGATCATCGCGGGCATCGCCGCGCAGGCCGCGATCGCGATGGACAATGCCAGCCTGATCCGCGACGCGCGGGCGGCGGAAATACGTTTTCGCAGCCTGTTCGAGAGCGTCCCCGATGCCATCTTTGTCGCCGACGCTACCGGTCGCTATCTCGACGCCAACCCCGCCGCGAGCGCGCTCCTTGGCTACACGCGTGAAGAACTCTTGCAGCATACCGTCATGGACATCTCGGTGGAAAATCGGGTCGCAGCAGCAGCGTATGATTGGATGCTGCAAGCGGGCACATGGCGCGGTGAGCACGAGTTGCGCCACAAGAACGGCGCTATTATCCCGACCGAGGCGCTGGCAACGGCCGTCCCGTTGCCGACGGGGACGGTCTACCTGTCGGTCGTGCGGGACATTTCGGAGCGCCGGGTGGCGGAGCGGATGCAGCAGGATTTCATCGCCATGGTCGCCCACGATCTGAAAAACCCCTTGACGACGCTGAAAGGCAACGCCCAACTGATGCAGCGGCGCAACAGTTTCAGCGAGCGGGGGATGGCAACGATCGTGGCGCAGGCGAACCGGTTGGAACGCCTGATTGACGACCTGCGCGATGTGGCGCGCCTCGACGCGCGGATGATCGCGCTCCAACGTACGCCGGTAGACCTCGTGGCGCTCGTCCGTCACCGCGCGGAGGAAGCGCAAACGCTGACCCAGCGCCACGACGTGCGGGTGGAAGCCGCCGAAACGCCGGTGATTGGCGACTGGGACGGCGACCGACTGGAGCAGGTGATAGACAATCTGTTGATGAATGCGATCAAGTACACACCCGACGGTGGCGTAATTACCGTCTCCATCGAGGATCGTGGCGGAGAGGCGTATGTCGCGATCCATGATTCCGGTATCGGCGTCCCGCCCGAAGCCCGCGAGCGATTGTTCGAGCGCTTCTACCGCGCCGCAGGCGGCATCGCGGCGGACAAGAAGGGGCTGGGGCTCGGTTTGTACATCAGCAAAGCGCTGGTCGAGGCACACGATGGCCGGATCGGCGTCGCATCCTCGCCCGGCGAAGGGAGCACCTTCTTTTTCACCCTCCCCTACATGCCGGATGAACTGACCGCATGAAGTGAGGCACCCGCCAAAATGTCACGTCAACCGCTGTCAATCCACAAAGGCGGAATGACCAACCCGAACATGGCACGCGTGCCCCTGCTCCTGCTTGCCGTGAGTCTTGGGCTGGTGATGGCGTTCATGTATCTCGGGGAGGAAGTGCGCGAACCTGCGACGACCCAGACCGATCAATGCCTCCTTCGTCGCATCGCCGAGATGACACGGCGGTGGCCGGTCGCGGTATCGGAGACGGTTTCTCTGCTCGCGACCGTCCCCGTACTGATTAGCATCACGGCAGTGGTCGGCGCTTCCCTCGTCAGGAACCGATGCTGGGCCGACATCGCACTGCTCATCGCCGCGATTGTCGGTGCCGTCCTGCTTTCGCCGCTGACGAAGCACCTCGTCAGTCGAGTCCGCCCAACCGCGTTCTTCCGTACCTCGGCCACCGGCTACAGTTTTCCCAGCGGCCATACGCTCAATGCGACCTGCCTCGCGCTGGCGTTGGGGTTTATCCTTTGGCGAATGCCGTGGCATCGTGCGGTGAAAGTGGCGTGGACGCCCGCGCTGGCGATCTATGCCGCCTGTGTCGGGGCGAGCCGGGTCGTTTTGGGTGTGCACTACCCGACCGATGTGCTTGGTGGCTTGCTGCTCGGTGCGGCATGGTCCACCCTCCTGATCACGCTCGTCCTCGCGGTGGAACGGAGATGGCCCCCTTCCCCCGTGCCGCCCAGAGGAAGAAGATGCGCTTCTTGAACTCATGAAGACGGGCCACACTCGACGAAACGCCGCCGAACTACTCCAGCGGAAACCGAGCGCTATCCGTAGCCGCCTCGAAAAGTTGAATGCCGTTCCGACCACTCCCGCTACGGCCGATTGACGCCCGTTTGTGCCGCGTGCGACACTCGACGGTGCTACGGCATCGAAGGCGACGCACAAGAGAGGGGCATGGTTATGGTCCGTGTGGCGATGATCGGGACGGGCGGGGTGGCCGTCCAGAACCATATTCCGGGGATTCGCACGCATCCGCAGGGG
Source organism: Thermomicrobiales bacterium (assembly GCA_038238655.1). Taxonomy (GTDB): domain Bacteria; phylum Chloroflexota; class Chloroflexia; order Thermomicrobiales; family JALYUS01; genus JALYUS01. The sequence continues at coordinate 3,031 of JBBSFO010000370.1, forward strand.
GGAGTCGTCGCGCTGTGCGATCCGAACCCGCAGGCGCTCGCCAATGCGAGCCAGGCGTCCGGCGTGGAGCGCACCTACAGCGACTGGAACGAGGTGATCGCACAGGACGACATTGACGCCGTCGTGATCGCCACGCCGAACAACCTGCATATGCCGATAGCCGTCGCGGCGGCGCACGCGGGCAAGCATGTGATGAGCGAGAAGCCGCTCGGCCTCAACTATGAGGAGTCCGAAGCGATGGTCGCGGCGGTGACGACGGCGGGCGTCGTCAACATGACCGCCTTCACGTATCGCTTCGTCCCGGCGATGCGCTACATGAAGCATCTCGTGGATTCCGGGATTGTCGGCGTGCCATACCATTTCCGCGTCAACCGCTTGCAGGATTGGGGCGACCGCGCGGTCGGCTGGCGGCAGATCAAGGCGCTCGCCGGTTCCGGCGAACTCGGCGACATGCTCTCGCATCGGATTGACTACGGCCACTACCTGCTCGGCCCGATTGGCCGTGTCGTCTCGCAGATGCGCCAGTACCTCACCGAGCGGCACAACCCTGACGGCTCGGCGCAGGCGTCGGACGTGGACGATTGGGTCGCCTTTCTCGGCGATTTCGTCAACGGCACGACGGGCGTCTTCGAAAGCACGAAAATGGCGGCGGGGCGCGGTTTCTACCTGTACAGCCAGGATTACGTCGAGATCAACGGTTCGGACGCCTCGCTCGTCTACTTCCTCAGTACGCCGTTCCAGGTAATGGTGGGCAAGGCGGGTGGCAATCTGGAGACGGTGCAACTGCCCGAGGAATTCCTGAAGGTGCCCGGCTCGCCGCGCGATCCGCACCAGGGCGATCCATTGCAAGTCTTCCGCTACGACCAGTCGTTCGAGTTCATCCAGGCCATCGTCGAGGGTCGCCCCGCTTCACCGGACTTCCACGACGGCTCGCGGGCGCAGGCGGTGACGGACGCCGTGATTCTGTCGGCGACGAACCGGCAGTGGGTGCATGTCCCCGGCGCGGAGGTGGCATAGATGGCGGGCAAACTCGAAGGGAAAGTGACGCTGATTACCGGCGCGGGCAGCGGCATCGGGCAGGCGGCGGCGGTGCGATTGGCGCAGGAGGGCGGATCGCTTGTCCTTGTCGGGCGCAGGGAGACGCACTTGCAGGAGACCGCCGGAAGGCTCGGCGGCGCGGATGTCCTCATCCAGTCTGCCGACATCGGCGATCCGGCAGCGGTGGACGGCGTGATCAAAGCGACGCTGGAGAAATATGGACGGCTCGATCTGCTCGTTAATGCGGCGGGCCTCAATGTGCCGGTACGGTCGCTCGCCGACTGCTCGATTGAGGACTACCAGACGGTGATCGCAGCGGATTTGAACGGCGCGTTCTACCTGACGCGCGGCTTCCTACAGACGATGCGGCAGCAGGGCGATGGTACGGTGATTAACATCGTTTCGGACTCCGGTTGGCGCGGCAACAACTTCGCGGGCGTCGCCTATATCGCGGCGAAGTTCGGCCTGCGCGGACTGACGGAGGCGATCAATGCGGAGGAGCGGCAGCACGGCATCCGCGCTACCTCCATCTACCCCGGCGAGGTGAATACGCCGATCCTCGACCGCCGCCCCGTCCCGCCGCCGCCCGAGGCGCGCGAGAAGATGCTGCAAGCGTCGGACATCGCCGAGTGTATCGCCCTCGCCGCCCTGCTCCCACCCCGCGCGATCATCGAAGACCTCGTCGTCCGTCCCGCCATCCAGGACTGGGTCAGCCGGAGATGAGGAATCGGGGAGAACCGCTCAAGACGCAAAGAGCGCAAAGAAAAATCCAAGAGGAAACTGTTCCTTTTATTCTGCCTCTTGCATTTTCTTGGCGATCTCTGCGTCCTTTGCGTCTTTGCGGTTCTCCCGGTTTTCAAAGGAGGTAGCGATGCAAGTGATACGGGTGACGGAGGAGAAGCGGACGCGGAGTGACAATCCGGCGTTCATCGGGCCGGTACTGACACAGGATGTGGTGAGCGATGACATGGCGACGCTGCTGCGGGTGACGGAGGTGACATTTCCCGCCGGGGCGCGCAACAAGTGGCACAAGCACGCGGCGGATCAGGTGCTGATCGTCACGGCGGGGCAGGGAATCATCGCGACCGAAGCCGAGGAACGCACGATCACGCCCGGCGATGTCGTGCTCATCCCCGCGAACGAGAAGCACTGGCACGGCGCGACCGCCGACACGGCGATGACGCACTACGCCATCCTCACCCCCGGCCCGATGACCGTCTTGGAATGAGGATTCATCGAACCGCCTTGCGGGCGCCCTCTGGGCAGTATTGGCGGTTCAATCTCCGGTTGCCCTGCGATGTGCGAGGTCATCGTGAGTGAAGATCGGATCATGCATCTGGGTGCGGCGGACATGACACTCGCATTGCAGGCCGAACTGGATCGCATGTTCGCGGCGACCTTTCGGGGCGGGGGTCAGCCCGGGCGCGTCTGGGCACCCGTGATGTATCATTTCCTCCTGATGCG
>JBBSFO010000371.1:0-5532 GCA_038238655.1 Thermomicrobiales bacterium
ATCAGGATCGCATTCGATGTCGTCCAGATCGCGGGCTTCGTTGCCTTCCTCGCCATCGTCGCGGGAGGCGCGCCCTGCCTCGCGCTGCTTGTCACGCGCGCGATACGTAACCGCCGTCGCGATGTCGTGTTCCTCCTTGCAGTTCCCTTCCTTGCGACAGCGCTCCTTGCGGGATATGGTCTGCTCGCATCATCGGCATGGGCACAGCGACAAACACCCGCGCCGGGCGCGCCATTGACGCTCCTCGCCGTCGCGCTCCAACTCGGACTTGTTGTGATCGTTGGACTCGCCATTGTCGGTAGCGCCGCTGCGGTCGCGGTCGCGAGCGCGCGGAGCGAACCGGACGAGAGGATGGCGCGCTATGCACTCGTCCCCGCCGCTGTGGCAACGCTCGCGATGATTTCCGGCCTGCTGGCGACGCTCGTCCTTTGCACGCTCACACGAACGGAAGGATCGCCATTGCGCTCAATCGGTGATATACCCGTCATCCTCGCGATGAGCGGCGCTGCGGCGCTGGCAATCTGTGCGCTTCATTCCGGGCTGAACGCACGCGCCGCGCAAGGCATGCTCACGGAATGACGGTGGGTACTGTCCTCTCTGACGGCGCTGGCTTGGTCATCGCGGCCATCGAGCCGAAGACGACGCCGAGCGCCGCGCCGATCACCGCGCCGCCGATCATCGCCCCCGCGACATTCGCTGCCGACGATACCGTGACGAACAGCGTGACGAGCAACGTCCCGCCACCACCGAGGAGTGCTCCGAGCAGAATGCCCCAGCCCGCACCCGCTTCGGCCTGCCGCAATGTCGCTTCCGCTGCTGGATCGTTCGTGCCGATGTGGTCAATGCTCCCGTCGAGCGTAAACATCGCGCCGAGCGTCGCGCCATAGATGAGATGCAGGATGATGTTGCCGATCACCGGCAGCGGCCCTGCGCCGATTCTGACGCCGAAGAAACCGCCCCCGACGAGCGGCAGGAAGAGGACGAGTGAAAGGATGGCGGGCGGTAGTGCGAAGAGAATGCCGCGCAGCCAGCCAGGGAACGCGATCAAACGGTCGTTCGCGTCCAGAGCAAAGAGTAGCGCCCAAACAATCCCGGCAGCCAAATCAAGCCCGACAACTGCGAGCAGCGAGGAGCGCGCGTGCGCGGTCAGCGGGTTGTGCGTCAGGGCGTAGAGCCACTGCTGGAAGAGATTGCCGCTCGCCGTGCCGACACCAAGCGCGAAGCCGTACGCGATTAAGGCAGTAATTGCCATCGCGGTCGTCGCGACAAAACCGGAGATAACTGCCGGACCGAACCGCTCTTTTATCGCAGCGCGCGGTACGGCGGGGAACAGGACGGGAGAGGACATAACCATCGGACACCCCCATATGAAGACAGCGGGGGCGAACTGGCGACACTGCCAACCCTTGCTTCGGTGCGCCCGTGGTGCATCCGGTATGCCATATCGCGGGCCACTGCGCCACCATTAACTCGGAATCTACAGAAACCTATGCATAAATCGAAACCGGGGAGAACCGCGGAGACGCAGAGAAGAAAAGTGTTTCTTTTTCGTTCTCTGCGATCTCTGTGCTCTCTGCGTCTCCGCGGTTCTCCCCGGTTTCAGACGGTTGCGGACTGGAGGAAGCGGCGGATGACGGGCGTCATCTGCGCGAACTCCTTGAGGAAAGCATCGTGGCCATCCGGCGAGACGAGTTCCCAGTAGCGAGCCGGTGCGCCGAGAGCGCGCAACTCCTCCGCGACCGCGCGGACATGACCGGACGGAAAAAGGATATCCGAACTGATGCCGACCAGCAGCGTCGGCATCGTCAAGCGGCGCAGCGCATCCGTGTACGACGGGAAGCCGTTACCGAGGTCGAAGAGGTCCATCGCGCGGGTGAGATACAGATACGCGTTTGCATCGAAGCGGCGGACGATGCCGTCCCCCTGATAATGGAGGTAGCCCTCGATGTCGAACTTGCCTGCGAACGGCGCGTGCCGCGATGGCCGCGTTGCCGCCCGGCGCCCGAACCGCGCCGTCATGCCTTCGTCGCACTGGTAGGTAATCATGCCGACCATCCGCGCGATCGCGAAGCCATCGCGCGGCGGATCGGCGGGATCATACGCGCCGCCGCACCACTTCGGGTCCGCCATGATCGCCCGGCGGCCGACCTCGTTGTAGGCGATCCCTTGGGCATGGAAGCGGCCCGATGCACCGAGGGCAATCACCGCCCCGGCACGCTCCGGATACGTCACGCCCCACTGAAGCGCCTGCATTCCACCGAGCGAGCCACCGACGACCGCGTGGAGTTTTTCGATCCCGAACCCGTCCAGCAGCGTCGCCTGTACCCGCACCATATCCTGCACGGTGACGGCGGGGAAGGTCATGCGGTAGGGCTGGCCCGTGGCAGGATCGAGGCTCATCGGGCCCGTGCTGCCGTAGCAGCCACCGAGGATATTTGGGCAGATAACGAAGAAGCGGTTCGTATCAATCGCCCGACCGGGGCCGATCAGGTCGCCCCACCATGGTTCCGGCGCAGGCGTTTCGGTGTCGGCGTGCGGGCCGGCGTGCGGCCCGCCGGTCAGTGCGTGGAGAACGAGGATCGCATTCGTGCGCGCGGGCGCAAGCGTCCCCCAGGTCTCGTAGGCGATCGTTACCGCATCGAGGCGGTCGCCGCTATCCAACGAAAAAGGTAGCCGATCCTCCGGTACGGTATAGAAGCGGGTATGCGCGAGGTCCATCCCCTCCGCCCGGTAGGGGGAAGAACGGTCGTCGTGTGCGAGGAGCGTACAAGCAGGCTCCGCGCTTGTCACCGCGACAGTATGCATCCGATACCTCCGAACCAGGGGGCAACTGCCCGAAAAACGAAAACGCCAATCCTCACCCCACGGGGCAAGCGATTGACGTGCAACGCTCACGGTACCACCCTGTTCACTGCGGCCTCGCGACCACAGCCTCGACGGGTACGGCGCGCCAGAGATGCACGCCCAACCCTCGCCCGGTATCGGGGGCGAACCGACGTGGCCTACGTGGGAAGTTCGGAGTTAGAAGTTCGATGTTCGCCGTTCGTGGGGTAATTCCCGCTCCGAACTCCGAACTCCGAACTCCGAACATCTTTCAGCCGGTAGCTCGGCGGGCATATCCAGCGGGGTTCCGTCTCCTCGGGCTTCCACCATGCCCCGATTCGCTACGAGCGTTTCCCCCACGGACTCATCCGCGTCCACGCCATGCGGGGCCGGATATGACAATCGCCGTCACGCTTCATTGCGACGGCGGCGCACTCCGGCATCCCTCGTATCTCGCCCCACCGGGGCAGGAGTTGGCACCGTAACCACACGCAGTGCCTGCGCGCCGCTGGTTGCCGGGCTTCAACGGGCCGATTACCCTCCACCACTCTGGATACGAGCCGCGTTCACTTGTTGCTGCAAAGCATAGCAGCGGAAACCCACTCGCGTCAAGCTATCTCCGCGACCCAACGCGAGGCCGACCACATCCAAAATCATTACCCGATCCTCATACCGCAATTACGTATTTTGGCATCGGGATGGGCTACAGTGACTGCGGTAGGGTACACATAACGCGATGGCGCTACTCCCGCTATCGTGCCAGTCCTTCTGAACAACCCTTCCACTCCTCTTCCCTCGCGCTGGTGGGGCGCTCCCGGCCTCACCAGTGCATTTTTTCGTCTTTTCGTGCTATCGTGTCGCACAACCGACGACAGGTACGAACGTAAAGGACGAAGCCGCATGGTCATCGAAAGCCGCACCGACATCAACGGCCTGCGCCGCGCGAACCGCGCCACCGCCCGCCTGCTGAAGCACCTCGCCCGCATGGCGAAACCCGGCGTCACAACGCGCGCCCTGGACGACTTCGCGCGGGCGTACATCGCGGACCTCGGCGCGGTCCCCGTTTTCCACACCGAAGAAGGCTTTCCCGGCGCGATCAATACGTCGGTGAACGATGCCGCCCTCCATGGCGTGCCAAATGATGTGCCGTTGTGCGCGGGCGATGTGGTGAGCATAGACGCCGGGATGCTGCTCGACGGCTATTGCGGCGACGCGACGATCACGGTCGCCATTGGCGCGGTTAGCGCGGCGCGGCAACGGCTGATCGAGGCGGCGCGCGGCACGATGCAGGCCGGGATCGCCGCCGCCGTCACCGGCAACCGCGTCGGGGACATCGGCGCCGCGATGCAACAGTACGCGGAGTCGCGCGGCTTCGACGTTTTCCGCAACTTCACCGGGCACGGCGTCGGCCATGTGATGCACGAAGCGCCCGAAATTCCCTTTGTCGGCAAAGCGGGAACCGGCATGTTCCTGCAGGAAGGGCTGGTTATCACCATCGAGCCGGTAATCGCCGAGCGGTCGGCGCGCTACCGGATTGACTCGGACGGCTGGACGGTGCGCACAGCGGACGGCGGCTGCGCGGCGCAGTTCGAGCACACCGTGATCGTCACGCGCCGGGGCGCGCAAGTCTTGAGCCAGATCTGATCAACATGTGTGCTACCACGACAACCCACGCAGATCAATCAAGCCGTCGTGTGGCCACGCTTCGATTTCACGGATTTCGGGCGGACGCACTCATTCTATCGTTCAAAGCAACCGCCCCTGCTGCGCGACGGCGGCGATTCCCTTCGCTTCGCGCTCGGCCTGCCGGATTGGCTTCAGTTCGTCCCAGTTCTGCCCCGCTTTCGCCTCGACTTCGAGCGGGACGACGAGTTCGAACGCACCAGTCATCGCCTCGGTGACGCCTTCGCAGGTGCGCTCCAGTTCGCTCGCGGGCACTTCCAACACCAACTCGTCGTGTACCTGGAGGAGCATCTTGCCGCGCAGGTTTTCGCGCCGGAGCATCTCATCCACGCGGATCATCGCGCGCTTGACGATGTCCGCCGCCGTGCCCTGGATCGGCGCATTCATCGCGGCGCGCTCGGCGGACTGGCGGACATTCGGATTGCGCGACTGCAGCTCCGGGAAATAGCGGCGGCGACCGAGGAGCGTGGAGACGTAGCCTTTCTCTACTGCTTCCTCGCGGATCGAATCGGTCAGCCGCTTCACGCCGGGGAAGCGCTCGAAGTAGATCTTGATGTAGTCGCGCGCCTTCCCTTGCGAAATGCCGGCGCTGTTCGCGAGGCCGAAGGCGCTGATGCCGTAGATGATGCCAAAGTTGACGGTCTTCGCGAGCCGTCGTGTGTCCGGATCCACCGCGTCGTATGGCACATCGAACATCTCCGCCGCAGTTGCGGTGTGGATGTCCCGCCCCTCGCGGAAGGCTTCCAGGAGCGATTCATCGCGCGAGACGTGGGCGAAGATGCGCAGTTCGATCTGCGAGTAGTCGCAGGCGAGCAGCACCGCCGGTTCGCCGTCGAAGATCGTCGTTTCCGGCGTATTCCCCGCGACAAAAGCATGCCGCACCTCGCGCCCGACCTCGGTGCGGATCGGGATATTTTGCAGGTTCGGGTCGGTCGAAGAGAGCCGCCCGGTCGAGGCTACGGCCTGATTGAACGAGGTATGGACGCGCCCGGTCTCCGGGTTGATAAGCAGCGGCAGCGCGTCTAC
>JBBSFO010000372.1:0-5531 GCA_038238655.1 Thermomicrobiales bacterium
GACGGGAAACTCCTTCCCGCCGAAGATGATCTGCATGATGGCCGCGACGCCCGCCGGCGTCAGGTTCTCGGTCGCACTCCGTACCGGTAAGCGCGGCACACAGTCGCCCGTCGCGGGATCCGGCCTGCCCAGTATCGGGACGAGCGGGGCGACAGGCGGGCCGGCGTGAATGCGTACGAGGTCGAGCAGCAGGCCCGCATAGCGGTCGCCGCACGGCAGCCCAGCATTGCCTGGATCGCTGCACGGGTCGTAGATGCGCGCGTAGTCGGCGAGATCGGCAGTCTGCCGGTAGAAGAGACCGACGTAGTTGAACCAAATGCCGAGGCCAGCACGGACGTTGGGACACGCCGCCCACTGATGCCCGGTGCTCGACGGGCCTGGGGAGCAGCCATAGTGGGCTGCGTAGGGCGCGGCAGCGGCCCAAATCATGTTCCCACCGTTTCCGGGGCTATTGATGCCGACGGTCCCCATGTTGCTCTCCAATTGCCACTGGGCGATCAGGAGCGGATCAATGCCGAACGCTTGCCCGAGGTGGAGGATCGTTTCTCCCTGGCCGATGAGCGGGCTGCGCGGCTGGATGGAGGCAATCAACCGCTCAATGCGCGCGGCGTCCGAGGGGCCGAAGCCGAGGTCGTGGATTGAGACACGATCAATCGCACCGTCCCCGCCTGAGAGACTGCGCGTGCCCGCGTAGTAGGCGGGCCCGACCGCCTGGACGAAGGGGCCGAGCGGCCCGCTCCCCGGCAGCTCGGGCAGGTGGCCAAGCGGGTTGAGGGTACGCGCGAGGGCGGCGGACCCTGCGGCCGCCACGGCCAAGAGGAGGAGCGGCACGAGCAGCACGGCGACGAGCAGGCCAACGGCGAGCTTCATGCCCGGCCCGCCACGATCCGGATTGGCGCTTCGGCCTCCGCTGCAGACGGTCGCCCACCCCGCGCGAGTTCGCGCACCGCCGCCCAGACGTCTCCGCTATGTCGCTGGATCACCGCCTGACGCAGTTTCCGCTCCGCCGGGACGGAGGTGAAGAGCCAATACTCCTCGGGCGTCACGTAGAGGCTGATCTCCCCGGAGTCGGCCCCTCGCCGCGAATGCAGGAATGCACCAGCCCTGACCTGCTTGACGGTCCGCAGTCGCCCGACCATCGCCCGCTCGTCTGCGGAGAGATGGAAGACCGACTGCACCTGCGGCAGCGCATGGTCCGACTGGGCGAGCAGGAGCGAGACCGACGCGTTGTCGATCACCGCTTGGCCCAAGGGGCCCTCGTAATCGGTGACCATCTGGCTGAGGTTGAGGGTGATGATGCCGTGGTGCCGCCCCGTCCGGGTCGCCTCCGCGACGAAGCGCGCCGATGCCGGGTTGTTCAGCAGACTCCATCCCTCATCGAGCACCACAAGGGTCGGCCGCGTCGGGTCGGCGATCACGGACCAGATGTACTCGATCAGAGGCAGCATGGCGAGCGGCACGAGCCGGTCCGCGAGGCCCTTGAAGTTGAAGACCTCCAAAAGGGCGTCGGGCCGGACGTTGGTCGGCCCATCGAGCAGTCCCGCATAGGTGCCGCCGTGGACGTAGGGGACGAGCCGCTCGGCGAGCGCGCGGTAGTGTTGCCGACGGAGCGGGTCGCCGTCGCGCGCCTCCTCGCCCTCGACCCGGCGCAACCAATCGAAGAGATGCCGCTCATAGGGCGCGCGTTCCGCGCGATAGACCGCACGACAGGCGCCCTCCAGGAGCGCGCGCTCCTGTGCCGTCAGGGTGAGGGTCCCGCCATGGAGTTCGCCGACGAGCAGCGTGTGCAGATCGAGGAGATATTCGAGCTTCGTTTGGTTCGGCTCGGTGGCATGGCGCGGCAGTTCCCACGGGTTGATGCGGAAGCCGCTATCCAGCAGCACCCGGTGGACGACCGCACCGGGCACCGCCGCCACCAGGTCGTCCCAGTGTCCCGTCGAGCGGTCGAGGACGATCACCCGCCCGCCGCGCGCGATGTGCTTGAGGGCGAAGCTCTGCGCGAACATTGTCTTACCGGAGCCGCTGATGCCGAGACAGGTGAGGTTGCTGTTGTCGAGGGACGGGTCGTACATGTCGAGGGTGACCACTTCGTGGCCGGGGTGCGAGAAGCCGATCAGCGCGCCCCCGCGCGTGCCCGCACGGTGGTGAAGGAAGGGGAGTGTGTCGGCGAGATTGGTCGTGACGGTGCGGTAGGTCATCCCGGCCGGGTTGTGGGCGAGCGGCAGGGTCGCTCGCCAGACGACATCTTGGTAGAGCTGGCAGCGGTCGATTGCTGTGCCACCCGCGTCTCCCAATGCCTTGCCGACCGCCCGCGCGGCGGCGGAGAGAGCATTCGGCGTGCCGGCGCGGACGGTGACGAAGATCGCGGTGCGGAAGGTGCGCAGGTCGGTCGTCGCCATCGAACGCAGAAGATCGTGCGCCTCGGCGTAGGCCTCCTCCTGCTCGATGTCGGGGCTGCTCCCCTGGTACCGCCGCTCGGCGAGCACCGCGTGCCGCTGCCGCAGCGTGCGCGACAATGATTGCCGTTCCTTCTCCTTCGCAAGTGCCTCGATATGGAGTGCGAAGCGGAAGGCCACCCCGGTGGCCATGAGCGACTTGAGCCAGCCGGGGAAGGTGCCATCGGGCAGGGCGCGCAGGGCCATCGTCGTCTCATAGCCGCGGTCAAGGCACAAGGAATCGGCGCGTCGGAGGAGCCGACTCTGGCCTAACCGGTCCCGCAGGGTACGCAGATCGGCGGGCGACGCCTCCCGGTAGGGGGCGACGACATCCTGGCTCCACGTCGGATTGGCGCATTGCCAGAGAAGGTCGAGCATTTCGTGCCGCGCCACGGGTGTGGCGATGACCTCGAGTTCGGCGAGGGCATGCTCCAGTTCATTCGCGGCTTGGATCAGCGCCGCCAGCGTCTCGCGGTGCGCGGCGCGATCCATCCCGAGCCTCCGCCGCGTGCCCCGTCGCCGCACTTCCTTGCCGCCCGGCAGGGAAAGGATCGCGTAGAACCGCAGGTCCGGGACGTGCTGCCCGCCCAACTCCCGGCGATACGCCTCGGACAGATGGTCGATGTAGTCAACGAGCCCCGCAGGCGGCTGGAACTGCGCGCGATGGCGCGGCACCCATTCATCGGCGCGCAGCGGGCTGTTGATGACGAGCAGTTCGAGGTGCGCGCTAAGTGGCAGGTAGGTAAGCGTGTCCGCGAAGAGCGCCGCGACCGTCGCGGCCGCCGCATCTGACTGGATGCTGAGGTTGATACCCGTGCAGGCGATGGCCGTGCCGATTCGGCCGTCCACGGTGATGAAGTAGCCCTCCTCGACCGCGAGCACGGGCAGGAGATCCGCCACTGCCCCCCTACGCATCCGGATCCTCCTCCTGCGGGTTGCCCGCGTCGGTCGCGAAAGTGAGCGGGCCGCACCGGGGCGCACCGGGCAGGTACTCGGCGGGCGTGGCGAGGCTGTGCCCGACCCGTCGCGGCAATTCGATAATCGAGTGAGCCGTACTCCCGGCGAAGGTCAGCCCGAGGGGCACGCCGACAAGCAGCGCACCGAGACTGAGTCGGAGGGTGGCGGGGATGATCGCGGGCAGCAGCGCGAGACAGGCCCACAAACAGAGCACGCCGAGGGCGAGGACCGCCCATTGAGCGAGGCTGAAGCCGAGGATGCGCAAGGGGTCGTCGAGATGGCGCGGCGTGCGATTGACCGTGCGTGGCATCTGGCCCCTCCTAGTGCGCGACGCCACCACCGAGCCCGGTGAGAATTTCCCAGAGCTTGGTGATGACGAACGGTGCGAAAGCGATCAGGAAGAGCGCGCTGCCGGCGTAGAGCATCTTCTCCACACCGTCGCGGCGCCCGAGCAGGAACATCACCGCCCCGACGGTGAACATCAGGATGCCGATCGGGGCGGCGACCGGGATCAGGAGCTGTTCGTACACCTTCTTGAAGAAGTCGCCCATCTGCGAGGCGTCACCAGCGGCGGCAAATGAGATGAGCAGCCGGTGCGCGGTGAGAATACAGGGAACAAGACCGGGCATTGAGAACCTCCTCCTTACACATCCGCCAGCCGCCCCAACACGGCGACCAGCAATTCCTTGACGGCCCGCCGGTAGTCTGCGGGCAGCGCGTCCATGGTGAGGGTGCCGTCCCCGAGCATCCGCCGCAGCGGGGCGGAGTACGGCAGCGAGACAACGGCGTTCAGGCCGGTAACGGCCATCCGCACCTTCGCCACATCGACGGGAACGGCACCGGAAGGGAAGCCCGTGCCGTTGACGACGAGCGTCATGTCGGCGAGCGCCCGGACCCGTACGGCGGTATGATCGGGCGCAAGCTCCGCGAGGACGCTCTGATAGTCGTGGGCATAGCGGCTACTAGCCAGATAGTCGATGGCGGCGACCTTTTTCTGCATGGTGGGATGGTCCGGCCAGCCGACCACCTGCTGGTGGTCGGCCGCCTGAATGGCGAACTGATTGAGGCGCTGAGTGAAGGCGGTGCCGCAGTCGAGGATGATCAGGTTGTAGTGGAGCGAGAGGAGTTTCAGGACGCGCTCGTAGTCGCGCGGGGTGAGGCGGGCCATCTCTTGGGGATTGCTGGGCGCGGTGAGGACGGGCAGTCGCCCCCACATCGTCACGTACCCCTGCAGGAGGCCGATCCCCGTCTGGTTGATCGCGGTGAGATTCTGCAGCAGGTCCTGGATCGTCCTCGGGTTAGCGTCACCGAGCACCTGATCGATTGTGCCCCAATCGGGGTTGAGTTCGACGATGATCGGGCGGGCGAGCGGCACCTCGGCGAGGACGAGGCCAGTGGCGAGGGCGACGGTCGTCTTGCCGGGGCCGCCCTTGGGACCGATGGTGGCGAGGATGCGGCAGCCGGTGGACATCATCGCCATGAAGTCGGCGATGTTCGCGTCGTGCTCCGTCTCGATGCGACCCGGCTGGGTCCGTTCCCGCACCCACCGCTGGGCACGGGTTGACCACGGGACGACGGGAGCGGGCGGACGCGAGCGCAAGTCGGGTACCGGGATGCCCGGGGGTGGCGTCGATGGTGGCGACACGGGTTGCCCTGGTGGACCGCCGAGGAGTGACGCGGGGTGCTCGGCTGATACCGGTTTTGGCGGTGATATCTGTGATGCAACTCGCAGCGGGCTCTGGTCCCGGCCTACCCCTCCGGTCATCATATCTCTCGGTTCCGCGATCAGACGAGGGCGTGCAGGACCGGGCAATGACACGGTATCCTCCTTGGTCAGCGCATGCTTGTATGCGCAACGGCGATAAGCGAGAGCAACACGGCGATGGCGAGACCGGTGCATCGCCGGATCCGACGTCGTTGGCGCTCGCGTGCAGCTTCCGCATGAATGATCGCCACAATGCGGTCGTGCAATTCGGGTGGCGGTTCAGGCCGCGAAAGCGCATGTACCGGATGCACGCTCCGTCTTATGATCCTTGCCACATATGGGTCGCAGCTCTGGGACACATGCGTCGGGTCAGCAGATCGCTGAAACCCTGCAGTCGCCGGAATGCATTGCTCCTTCGCCGCTCGGTTCGTCTC
>JBBSFO010000373.1:0-5523 GCA_038238655.1 Thermomicrobiales bacterium
GAGTGACGGCGCGGCACCCCGTATCGTCGTATCAATCGCATACGGATCATAGGGGGCAAAAATGGGCGAGAAGATAGCGAGCAGGGCGATGAAACCGATCATCACGAGGCCCGCGACCGCCGGCTTGAACCGGATGAAGCGCCGCCACGCCCGCCGCCACTCGTTCTGGCTGCGAAACGCCGCCTGCATCGGCAGGACGGTCGGGTGATGGGCGACGGATTCGCTCGACAATTCGCTCTCCTCCGACTAGCGGTAGCGGATCCGGGGATCCACGTAGGCATAAATGAGGTCCGTCAAGAGCGTCGCCACAACGACGATCACCGCGCCAATCGTGACGATGGACTGGACGACGAGATAATCGCGCCGGCTGATCGCCTGGAACAAGAGCCGACCGATCCCCGGCCATGCGAAGACCGTCTCGATGACGATCGTGCCGCTCAGCAGCACACCGATTCGGAAGCCGACGATGGTGATAATCGGCAGGAGCGCATTGCGCACGATGTGGCGGAACATCACAATGCGCTCCGTCAGCCCCTTCGCGCGTGCGGTCGCGATGTATTCCTGACTCATTACTTCGAGCGTCGTTGCACGCGTCAGCCGTGCGAGCAGCGCCATCTGCTCCGTGGAAAGGACGAAGACGGGCAGGACATACGCCTTCCAGCCATTGCTACCGAAAGGTGGCAGCCAACCGAGTTTCAGCGAGAAAAGGATAATCAGCATCAGCCCGAGCCAGAAATTCGGGATCGAGATGCCGAGGGTCGAGAAGAGCGTGGCGGATGCGTCGAAAATCGTGTACCGCTTGACCGCCGCGAGGATGCCCATGGGAATCGCGACGACGAGTGAGAAGAAGAGCGCGAGGCCGTTGAGTTTGAGCGTGTTCGGCGCGGCGGCGCGCAATAGATCAGTCACCGGCCTGCCGCCGAAGGTGACAGACTCGCCGAAGTCGCCGTGCAGGATGTTCTTCAGCCAGGTGAAATACTGCACGTAGATCGGCTGATCCAGCCCCCAGAAGTGGCGAATCACCTCGCGTTGCTCGTGCGTCATGTTCGCCTCGCCGACAATCAGGTCCACCGGATCGCCAGGGGTGAGATGCAGGATCGTGAAGACCATCAGCGTCACAATCCAGATGACGACGATCCCTTGGAGGAGACGGAGAATAACGTATCGGCCCAATGAACCTCACCCCCGGCCCCCTCTCCATCGCAATGGAGAGGGGGAGCAAACCTTGTGTAGGGGCGCATAGCATGCGCACTCTCAGTACTCGTCCTATCCCTCTTCGATCCAGTACTTGGCGAAGTTCTGGTAGAGCCAGTAGGGGTTGGTCGCCTTGTCCGGCATACCTTTGATGCGCTTGTTGAAGAAGAGCACGGTTTCCCAATACATCACGTACAGGAAGGGCACTTCCACGGAGATCAGTTTCTGAAGATCGCTGTAGATCTTCTTGCGCTTCTCCGCATCAACCTCGGCGGCGCCCGCATCGAGCAATTTCTGTGCGTCCGGGTTGTCCCAGTGCGCCCAGTTGTTGGTGTTGCCCTTGTAGAGCGCCTGCCCGTCGGGGTCGCCGTTGGTGCCGCCGTAGGTCCAGTTGAACAAACCGATGTCGAAGTTCCCCTCGCGCTCTGCCGCGAGCGCGGCGGAAGTCTCCAATTCCTTCAGTTGCATGTCAATGCCGACGTCTTTGAAGTTGCGCTGCGCGATCTCTGCTTCACTCTTGCGCAACGCGTCCCCGCTGAAGACGGTGCAGACGACCGAGAGTTTCTGCCCCTGCGCATTGGCGAGGATGCCGTCCGGCCCCGGCGTCCAGCCCGCGTCCTTGAGAAGCGCCTTCGCCTTATCGAGGTCGCGCGGATATAGCGTTGTGTTCGGCTCGTAGTAAAACTCGAGCGCGGGCGAGATGTTGCCCGTCGCCTTAACGGCAAGCCCCTTCAGGAGGTCCTTGACCATCGCGTCGCGGTCCATCGCGTACATCATCGCCTGGCGGACACGCTTGTCGCTGAGCAGCGGGCGCGTGACATTGAGCGGGAAATGGTTGACGGCGGCACCCGGTGCGCGGAAGGTCTGAAACTTTGGGTCTTTGATGAAATTCAGCGTATCCTCCGGCGCGAGCGGCCAGGTGGAGGAGTCCGCGTCGCCGGTACGGAGCGCGATGGCTCGCACGGAGGTTTCGGGCACGATATTCTCGCGCCAGAAGTCAATGTAGGGGCGACCACCCCAGTAATCATCGAAGGCCGCGAGTGTGACGTGGTCGCCAAGTTTCTGTTCCATGAACTTGTATGGCCCGGTGCCGACCGGCGCTTTCTTGTATTCCTTCTCGCCGATTTTCTCGTGGACGTGCTTCGGCACGATGCCGATCGTCGCACTCAACGCGCCGAAAGGAACATACACGCGCGATAGGGTGACGACGACGGTGAGATCGTCCGGTGTCGCGACATCGGCGACATCCTTGAAGTTCGGCTGGCTGATCGCGGCATTCTTCGGATCGCGCAGATAGTCATAGTAATACTTGACATCGGCGGATGTGAAGGGCTGTCCGTCGTGCCACTTGACGCCCTTGCGCAGTTTGAATGTCCACGTCTTGCCGTCCGACGATACCTGGTACGTCTCCGCAAGGACGGGGACGAGTTTGAAGTTCTCGTCTACCTTGAGCAGCGCCTCGTGGATATTGTAGATGAGGACGTACCAGACGGTCGGGCCGGCATCGTCCGGGCTGAGGCTCGAAACATCCTGATGCCCCACCGTTACGAACGTGCCGCCCCGCTTCGGCTTCTTGCCAGACGTGGACGCGGCGCTCGTCGTCGGACTACCACCCGTCGCGGCGCTTGCTGCCGCCGGGGCGGTAGCACTCGTGGATGCGGCGCTGCTGGCAGCGGGCGCGGTTGACTGATTGACGGCGACCGTCGGGATAGTTCCTTTGGTCGGCGCTGCCTGTGTCCCGCCTGCAGCGGCGGGAGTGTTCGTCGGTGCGGCGGTGGAGCCGCCGCACGCGGCCAGGAGCGCGGCGACGACCGAACTCGACATGCCGAGAAGCGCCGCGCGGCGCGAGAATTCCCTGCGCTGCGCAGGGGTGGCACCCCGCAATGCCTCGACCAGATCGAGCGGATGACTGGCGTCGTACGACACGATGATCCTCCTTCGACAACGACGAACACACAAACAACGGTGACGTAGCGGCATTCCGGCACCAGATAGTGGCGGGATGCGTGCGTGTCGGGCACGATGCGGCCGATGCTATTCCCCTTCGGGCTTGACGACAGTATAGGGTCGCACTCCGAATGGTGTCAATCGCTGCGCGTCGTGCCGAAGTACCAGATTTAGTGGGATGTCTTGTGCACAAGTGGCCGGATGGATCGCCTCATCCGGTCGTTGTTGCGACGATGACGTCCGCGAATTCCGCCAGCATCTGCGCGGCGATCGTCGGGTCGCACAGACGTTCTTCGGGCGGGCAATCGGTCGTTGGGGCATTGCTGACGGCAAATCGTGCGAACGCCGCCGTCACAGCATTGTCGCTTGTCAGCGCGCCCTCGTCCCAGCGCACCGTCGCCTCGTCTCCGCGCCAGCGGATGCGCCATTCGATCCACATCTGTATGCCCCCAAACAGGTAGTGCAGGCTTTCCACCCTGCGTCCTTGCGTTTCTCGCGCAGGGTGGAAAGCCTGCGCGCTATCATAATCAAAGATACTGCGCGTAGCCGCCGCGCATCTCGGCGGCGTCGAGCGGCCAGATCGTCCGACGGATGCGGTGGTACGGGAAGCCGGACAAATCGAGCGTCGTCGCACCGGGCGCGTCCGCCGCGATGATCGCCGTCGCCAGATGCCGGTACCCGGCCCGAAAATGCGCGCTGGACTTGACGGCGACGATCCGGTATCGCCGCACATCAATGCCATGCAGGAGGAAGATTTCGTCGTCCAGCACCTGATTGCGGCGAGAACCGACGAGCACATCCATGCCACCGATTTGGAAGCGTGCCATCGGGCCGATGTCCACGCGCATGCCGCGACCCATTGGCGTCGTCAGGCGAAACTGCCCGTCGGTCAGGCTCTTCACATATGCCGCCGCCTCGATGGGCGCGCCGTGCAGGTCGTCCGTTTTTCCGCCGAGGCGCACGTCAATCGTTGCGCCGATGCCCGCCGCGTGTGCCTGCGCCGCCGTTTCAGGGTCGAAGATGTACGCGTAGCAGGCGTTTTCGAGGGTCATGTCGAGCATTGCGCGCAAAAGGTGCGTGCTGTCGCCGGGCGAGCCGCCGCCAGGGTTGTCGGAGGTGTCGTTGATGACGACCGGGCCGTCCGGCACGTCCAGCGCGCGGTTAATCGCCTGCGCCGCAGTGAGAATTTCCGGTCGGTACTCCTCGCGTGCTTCCCAGATCGCTTGGGCGACCGCCTCGCCCACCTCCGCCGCCAGCGCGGGGTCGTTGTCGGTGATCGTCAGGACAGACATACCGACGGCGGGTACATCGGTGTAGGGAAAACCGTGGAAGATTGTGCAATCGAGCATATCGGGTCGCTGCTCCCACTCCCGGCATAGGGCGTTGAGCCGCGTGCCCGGTTCGAGATCGGTGCTGCATGTCGGGATCATCACCGGCAGTTGTTCGAGGTGCATGACGGGTCGGATTTCCCGCTTTAGCACGCGGTTGAGGAAGTCTAACGCTTCCGCGCCGCGCTCGTAGCTGTCCGTGTGCGGGTAGTACCAGTTGCCGAACAGGCCGGTTGCGTGTTCGAGCATCAGCGGCGTGATATTACCGTGCAAGTCGAGCGCGGTGGCGACCGGCACATCCGGCCCGACGCGCGTTCGCACCGCTGCGAGCACCGCGCCTTCGAGATCGTCAATCCCTTCCGCGACGCCCGCACCGTGGAGCGACAGGCAGACCGCGTCTACCGGCATCGCGCGCTCGATCTCCGCCAGGAGCGTGTTCGTGATCTCGTCGTAGGCCGCACGCGTGATCGTGCCGGAGGGGTAGGCGACCGCCGCGAATGTCGGGATCGCTTCCACGCCTAATTCCGTTGCCCGCGCGAGCATCCCGCCGAGATAGGTGCGGTTACCGCCGTGGGCCTGCACGATTGCGTCGCCCACGAGCCATTGATACTCCTTGAACGGCTCGGTGGTTGTCGGCGCCGGGCAGAAGGTGTTGGTTTCGTGCGCGAACTCGCCGATGGCAATGCGATAGGTCATGGTTTTCCTCACCCCCGGCCCCGCTCCATCGCCCGGAGATCACGACATGAGCAGGTCTACGCGGCGATAGAGCGGGGAGACGAATACAACGATGGCGTGTCTTCGCAATCGTACCCGATTGTGCGCCGGCAGCCTACAACGTCGGCAGGCCATGAACCGCGCTTCGCCGCAGTGGCCACCCCACCAGACCGTTCCGCCTGTTAGAATGCCCCCGATGAATGCACGTACAGGGAGGGGACCGGGTACATCAATGCAGCACCTCCGGGCGGTTTCACTTGCCGGGTCGTGGCGTTTCCGGACCGATCCGGATCGCTTGGGCGACCTCATGCCCGCCGATCTCGTGCAGTCTGCCGATGAC
>JBBSFO010000374.1:0-5521 GCA_038238655.1 Thermomicrobiales bacterium
CTACGCCTCACAAGACGTTGGAGGGACGAGCAGCGCGCCCGTGGTACCACCCTCATTGCCGGGTTTCGCCCGGCCACTCATTCGGCGATTTGGTTGCGTGGGCGCCACCCACCTCCGCCTACGTGCATCGCTGCTTTCTTCGGCAGGCCGCTCCGGGGCGCGTTCCGCGTCGGCTTCGCCATGGGGCTTCCACCCTTCCCCACTCGCTTTCGGCTGCCAACCGCGTACTCTTCCCCATCATCGCGGGCATCTTCGATTGTGCGACGGACGCTAGCACCGCCCCTGCTGCGTGTCAAGGACGAAATCGCAAAACAAAGAGGAATCGAACCACCAAGGCACCAAGGACACCAAGAAGGAAAGAAAAATGCAATCTTCTTTGTTTCTCTTCTTTGTATCTCTTGGTGTCCTTGGTGTCTTGGTGGTTCGACCGTTTTCCGTGTTAGTCTTCGCCCCACTGCGAGCGGACGAATTGGGCAGTGCGGGGCAGGATTTCGTCGGCGCGACCGGAGAGGTTGCATTCCAGGGCACAATAGCCATCGTACTCGATCGCGCGTAGCTCGCGAAACGCAGCCATGAAATCGGTGATGCCGGTGCCCGGTTCCAGCCGGGTGTTGTCGGCAAGATGGACATAGCCGAGATATTGCCGCGCCGTATGGAGCGCGGTCACTGGGTCCCGCTCCTCAATATTCATATGGAACAGGTCGCCGAGGAGGCGCATTCGCTCGCTGCCGATCCGCTCGCACCACTCGACCCCCTGCTCCAGGCGATGAATGAGATGGGTCTCATAGCGATTGAGCGGTTCGAGAATCAACGTCGAACCAACGGACGCCGCGAACTCGGTCAACTCGTGGAGCGCCTCGTCCAGCCGCCCCTCATCGGCGACGGCATCGCGTTTCTGGGCGTAGGGCAGCCGGGCTGAGTAGCCGTAGATCGGCACGACGATGACGCCCACCGCCTCGACCTCCGCCGCGTAGGTCAACAACCGCGCGATGTCTTCGAGACATTGCAGTCGTTCGTCCGAGTCCGCCGCAACCGGCCACCCCCGGTAGCCGCCGACGATCCCGGCGACCTGTATTTCCCCGGCACGCACGCGTTGCGCGATTGCCCGATGCTCGGCGCGCAGCGTGTCGCCACGCACCTCGATGGCGTCATAGCCCCAGTCCGTCGCCTGCGCGAATTTCGCTTCGAGCGACGGTCCCGGCAAGAGATTTTCCTGTACAGCAAGGCGAAGTGGCATTGTTGATCCTTCCTACTCCCCTGCCCCCCCTGCCCCCCTTCCCTCGGAGGGAAGGGGGAGTGAGCCTCATAAAGATCGGGGCACTCGGGGAACATCACGGCGGTGCGATGAGTCACCCCTTCCCTCGGAGGGAAGGGGCCGGGGGTTAGGCTCCCCTACGCCCACCACATCCCGCCCGGATTTTCGGTGAAGACTGCGTCCTTCAGGGTACCGACCGCCTTCAGGAATCCCTCGTTCGGGGAGGCGAGCGCGTCCTCATGCTCAATGGACAAGACGCCGTCGAAACCAATTTCACGCAGCGTCGAAACGAACTGTCGCCAGAAGAGCAGATCGTGACCGTAGCCTACGGAGCGAAAAATCCACGCGCGGTTCGGGATGTCGGAGTAATGCTTGGTGTCGAGCACGCCATTCGTCGCGACATTGTACGGGTTGATCGCTGTATCTTTCGCGTGGACGTAGTAGACGATGTCCTTGAGCGCGCGGAGCGCCTGACACGGATCAATCCCCTGCCAGAAGAGGTGCGACGGGTCCACGTTTGCGCCGATCACGGGGCCGACGGCATTGCTCATCTTGCGCATCGTCTCCGGGTTGTAGCAGATGAAGCCGGGATGCATCTCGAAGGCGACGCGGACGCCGTGCTGCTCGGCATAACTCCCGGCATCCCGCCAGTACGGGATCGCAACGGTGTTCCATTGCCAGTCGAGGATTTCCAGGAAGTCCGGTGGCCACGGGCACGTCACCCAGTTCGGATATTTGGAGCCTTCCGAGTCGCCAGGGCAGCCGGAGAAGCAGACGATCGTTTGCAGTTCCAGTTTTTGCGCCAGTTCCGCCGTCTTGCGGAAGATCATGTCGCTCTTTTGCGCCTGCTCCTTGTTTGGGTGCAGCGGGTTGCCGTGGCACGAGAGCGCGGAGATTTCCAGTCCGCGCGAGGAAAAGAGCGCCTTGTACTCCCGCACCTTGCCGTCATCCGCGAGCAGGGCGTCTACATCAATGTGCGGCGTGCCGGGATAGCGTCCCGTGCCGATCTCTACGGCGGTGCAGCCCGCCTCCGCGACGAAATCGAGCATCTCTTCAATCGGCTGACTGGCAAAGAGCGGGTCGAAGATACCGATTTTCATGCGAACCCCCTTCTCGTCATGACACAGTTTTCTCTCCATGTCATGATGCGTGTCGCTGTCGGGGTCGTCAAGGATGATGGGAAGTTCGGCGTTCGATGGTCGAAATTCGATGAAATCTGTACCTGAACTATCGAACGCCGAACGCCTTCACCGTGTATACTGCCGCGCATGATCGCTGACGAGGAACGGGCATATTGGGTCGCATGGTCACGGGTACAGGGTATTGGCCCCGCACGGTTTCGCCTGCTTCTGCACGCGTTCGGCACGCTGCAAGCGGCATGGGGGCTGCGCGCGGTCGAATTGCGCGCCGCCGGACTGGACGAACGGGCGACCGCGAATGCGGTCTCGGCCTTTGCGACAATTGATCCCGCCGCCGAACTCGCGCGGGTCGCGGATGCCGGCGTCACGGTTCTCGCGTGGGGCGACGAAGAATACCCGGAACGGCTGCGCTCCATCACGTCTGCACCCGCCATTCTGTATATTCGCGGTCGCTTGACCCCGGACGATGCGCTCGCGGTCGCCATCGTTGGTACGCGACGCATGACGCCGTACGGGCGCGAAGTCACGTATCGGATCGCCAGCGAATTGGCAGCGGTCGGCATCACGGTGGTGAGCGGCCTCGCGCTCGGCGTGGACGGTGCGGCCCATCGGGCGGCCCTCGATGCCGGTGGGCGGACAATCGCGGTCCTCGGTCACGGATTACAGATGCTCTCCCCGGCCTCGCATCGCGATCTCGCGGCACGCATCAGTGCGACGGGCGGGGCACTCGTCACAGAATATGCGCTCGGCACCCCGGCCGAACCGGGGAATTTCCCCGTGCGCAACCGAATCATCAGCGGCTTGTCACTTGGCGTCGTGATTGTCGAAGCCGGTCAGAAGAGCGGCGCGCTGATCACTGCCGATTTTGCCGCTGAACAAGGGCGCGATGTTTTCGCCGTGCCGGGAAGCATCCTCAGCGCGATGAGCGCGGGGACGAATGCGCTGATCAAGGATGGCGCGCGGCTCATCACCGGCGTGGATGACATTCTCGCCGAACTGCGGCTGGAAATCCGGCGCGAGCAGCACGCGACACAGCAGGTGTTGCCAACCCTCCCTGGCGTACCCGGTGCGGACGCCCTGCTCGGTGCATTGAGCGCGGAGCCATCCCATATTGATGATCTTTGCCGCGCCTGTGGCCTACCGATCAGCGACGTGAACGGCTTACTCGTGCAGTTGCAACTGACGGGTGCGGTGCGTCCAGCGGGGCCGCAATTGTACGTGCGTGCATAATCCCCGTCACGTCAACGCGAATTCGTACGTTCTCATGATTGACACATGCGGCGTTCGACGTAATGGGGCGGGGGGAATGATGAATCTTTACGGGGTGATCCTTGCAGGCGGAGGCGGCACACGACTCTGGCCGCTTTCGCGGCAGCACCAGCCGAAACCGTTGCTGAAGCTCATGGGCGATCGCAGCATGCTTCAAGAAACTGTCACACGCCTCGCGCCGCTCATTATGCCTGAGAGACTCTTTATCGCGGTCAATGCAGCGCATGCGCCGGAAGTCGCGCGTCAGGTCCCGGACGTGCCTGCCGATCAGATCATCGTCGAACCCGTCGCGCGGGAAACCGGCCCCGCCCTCGGCCTCGCCGCGATCCATCTCGCACACAAAGACCCGGACGCAACGCTCGCCTCCTTCCAGGCCGATCACGTCGTCCTCCAGTCGGCAATCCTGCGGAACGCGGTCGCCCTCGCTGCCCGCGCCGCACAGGATGGCTCGATTGTCACGATTGGTATCACCCCGACGTATGCCGCAACGGGCTACGGCTACATCGAACTGGCGGGCATCACGCAGCAGGAGGACGACCTTTGCGTCCGCGAGGCGGTGCGCTTCGTGGAGAAGCCTCAACGCGAGACTGCGGAAACGTATCTCGCGACCGGCAACTTCGTTTGGAACGCGGGCCTGTTCATCTGCCGGGTCCAGACGCTGCTCGACGCTTTCGCCACGCATTTGCCGGAGACGTACGCGGGCTTGATGCGGATCAAGGCAGCTATTGGCACCGATCAGTACGTCGAAACGCTCGAATCGGTTTTCCCGACGCTTAGCAAGGTGAGTATTGACGTAGGGATCATGGAGAAGTATCACCCACTCGCCACCGTGCCGTGCGATCCGGGCTGGAACGATGTCGGCGACTGGGACACGCTCGCCGCGCTCATGCCAAGTGACGACGACGGCAATGTAGCGATTGGCACGACGCACCTCGCCATCGAGACGAAGCGCACGCTCGTCCACGGCCGCGACCGCCTGATCGTCACTGTCGGGATCGAAGACCTGATTATCGTGGACACCCCCGACGCCATCCTTGTTATCCCCCGCAGCCGCGCGCAAGATGTCAAGAAAGTCGTCGAACGCCTCACAAGCCACCGGTGACAGAAGCAATGGGCAACGACAATGAGCAATGAGTGGAACACCGCTCCTCCTGCGATGTTTCTTCACGGTCCGTTCGATGAAAGGAAACGAGCGCGGTATCGCTCCGCATCGCTCATTGCTCATCACTCATTGCTCGTTTCCGGGATTAGAAAACCCGTTCTGCGTGTTATCGTTAATAGAATGCCGTATTGACACGGGCGGCATCGTTTCTGCTACCCTGACGCGGGCAGGATATGAACGTACATTAGGAGGGGCTCGATGCCCGACAAAACGATAGAGAAAACAATAGAGAAAAAATCACCGGCGAAAACGACACGCACGCGGACGGCTTCCGCGACGAAAGCGCCCGCGAAGACCCCGACGAAGCGCACGACGACGAAGACAACGGCGAGCGCGACGAAAGCCCCGACCACCCGCCGCACGACAACAACGCGCACGGCGAGCAGTGGTGCGTCCCGTACGAGCCGGAGTACCGGCGGTCGGTACGCGGCGATGCCGCCGATCGCTGAAGGGGCGCGGCTCGTCATCGTCGAGTCGCCCGCGAAAGCGAAGACGATCACCAAGTACCTCGGTGCAGGCTATGCCGTGCGCGCCTCGATGGGGCATGTGCGCGATCTGCCGGATCGCGGCATCGGCATTGACCTCGAACACGATTTCGCGCCGACGTACGTCGTCACTGAAGACAAGACGGACACGGTTAAGCAATTGAAGGCGGCGATTAAGAGCGCGAGCGCTGTCTATCTCGCCACCGACCCC
>JBBSFO010000375.1:0-5518 GCA_038238655.1 Thermomicrobiales bacterium
ATCGTCCCCACGCACGCGGGGGTGAACCGCGGCACAGGAGTTCGGCGTCGATCCGCGCGCCCTCCTCGCCTTCACAAAGGCGGAGAACCACAACGCAACCGACATCTCCCCGGAACTGGTCGCCGCGCACAACTATGGCGGTATCAAGGCGGGCGCGGGACAGGGCGGCATCCCGTCGCCGGAGGGCGACTCCTACCGTATCTTCCCGAACGCCGACCAATTCTTCCGAGAACTTGCCGGAAACCTTAGCACGGGCGCGTACGCGGATGACCATGCGGTGGGCGGCAGGAGCGGCCTGCTGAACGTCGCCAATCGCTACGTCGGGCAACCGGGGTCAGACAACAACGCCCGTGTCGATGACTACTACCGCTACGCGGAGCAATATCCGTCCGTTACTGGCGGCACGTTGCCGCAGGCCGGGGTCGGCGCGGGTGGTGCGACAGGTTTCGGTGCAGCGGACGCGATCCTCGGCGTCGGCAATCAGTTTGCCAACCTCACGCCGACGCAGGGCGGATCGTCCACGCCCGCCATCATCGCGGAAGCGCAAAAGATGGTCGGCACAAAACTCGACCGCTTCGGGCGCGAGGTCTACGGCTGGTGCGAGGAGATCATCGACGACATCGTGCAGAATGCGACCGGCAAGGACACGCGCTTCACCAGTGCCGATGCCCACATTCGCGCGGCGATGGGCGGGCAAGCGGGCGCGGGGCACGTCGTATCCCGCGCGGAGGCGCGCCCCGGCGACCTCGTGGGCTGGACGGGCGATAGCCCCTACGCGGGCGATCCCAACGGGCACATCGGCGTCTACTCAGGAAACAACAGCTACATCGGCACGACGAAGAGCGGCGTGCAGGAGCGGCCGCTTGGCCCCGATGCGATCTTCATCCGCCCCGATGGCGTGGTGGCAGGCGGCCCGGTGCCGGGCACCACCATGTACACAGGCAAGGGTTCCGTCGCGCCGGGTTCGGCAGCGGCAACCTCGGCGGCAAACACCGCACCCTCCGCAACGGACATTCCGAACATCGACGCGGTCAACAAACCGGTCGCGCAGGTGATTCGGCCCGTCGTTGATCTAACGTTGGAGATGGCGAAGGTCAACGCGCAGTTCGCCCGCCTCGACGCCTCCGGCCTCAAGGCCGCACGCGGTGAGTATCAGCAGGTCGTACCGTACTTTCAGAAGATGGAGGAGGATCGCCTCGACAAGGGAGACCCGTCACGTCTGACCAGTACCGACAAGCAGAACGCGCTGCTCGTCGCCCAGCGGCAGGGATTGCAGTACGAAGAAGCCTACGCGCGCCTCGTCGCGGACATCGAGAACCACACCGGCAACATCGGCACCAACACGCAGCGGATCGCGGAGATCGTCGGCGGCCCGATGGCGAACGGCTTCGCGAACGCCGCCCTCGCAAGTGCCAAACTCGCCGCATCACAGGGCGAAATCCTCAAGTTGACGGCGGCGCAGAAGGCGGCGGACGAGGCGCAGGCCGATGTCGTCAAGCAGCGGCAACTGAACGATCAGCAGGCGGCGCGCACCCAGACGGTTTTGGGCTGGATGGCGCAGGACGCGCAGAACGCCTTGCAGGATCGTACGACCCGCGAGAACACGCGCTATCAGGGTGTCCAGCGCACCGAGCAGGATCAGCAGCGTGCGTTGCAGTTTTCCCAGCAGGTGCAGGCGACAGAGCTACAAAACAGACTCGCCGATCTACAGAAATCGCAGACAAATCAGGTCTACAACCGGACATCGGCAGAGCAGCTGCAGGCGGCCACTGTCAGAGGCGCGGGGACAAATGCCGAGGCGGGCGCGGCGGCGGCGACCCTCGCCCTGATGCACGATCAAGATCTCAAGCAGAAAGACCTCAACACCAAGGCGATTGACGACATTCAATTGCAAATCCGCGAGGAGGCGAAGCGGGCGAATCTCGTCAGCTACAACCTCCAGACCGAGACGATCCGGGAGCAGCGCAAGCACGAGGACATCATGGTCGGGCTGACGCGGGAGGGGACGACCCTCCAGCGCAACGAGGCGACCCGGCAGCACAATTACCAAATTGAGCAATGGCAGCAGCAGGATCGCCGCAACCGTGACGACGCGGCGTATCAGTCCGCGAAGGACGCCAACGCCAAAGCGATTGACGCACAAAAGCAGATCGGCCTCGCCGCGCAGGCCGATCTCGACACGGCGACCGAGGCGCTCAATATCTGGAAGCAGACAGGCGCGGTGATCGTGAGTGCGGCAAATGTGGCTGCTGCGGGCGCGAGCGGCGGACAGGGTGCGGCGAACCCGTTCTCGTCCACGACGGTCGGCGCAGCGGGTAGCGGCACGATCCGTCGTCTCGCCGGGTTTGCGTCGGGCGGCGTGCTCGGCAACGAGCCGGCATTGGTCGGCGACGGCCCGGGCGGGCAGATCACGCCCTACACCGAGGTCGTCCATGCGCCGGGCATGGAGGTGACGCCGATCCGCAATCTCGTCGGTAATGGCGGCAATACCTTCAACTTCGGGGATGTCGTCGTTCATCACGCCGATGACATCGAGGTGACATTGGATGAGGCGCGACGGCAGTTCGAGGTACGTCTCCAGCAAGTGAAACGCGAACTGCAAAACGCGGGGCGCAACAAGGATCGCGCGCTCGGTCGGGTCTAAGAAGGGAGGGTACACACCTGGGTTACATTGCCGAATTGTGGGATGCAAGGTATGACCCGACCGACACGTCAAACCCTAATGGAACCTATGTCAGTTATAAATTCACATCCGTCAAACGTCCAACGGGTGTCGCCAACATGACGATGGATCGCGACTTCGCGCGGCGGGAGTCGGTCTTTAGCATACCGGGGATGGACAGCGTGGTGGATGGCTACGGGCAGCAGCCGGGGCCGATTGAGCGCCGCGACCAATCATTCGGTTTCCGCGTTGTCCCGCCAAGTCGCGACCTCGACGCCGCCGCAGACCTACTGTTGGCGCAGGTCGCGCCCGGCGTACCACAGCGCCTTGTCTATCAGCCCGACAACCCCGCCGCGCCCTACCGCTACACCACGGGAGTTTTTCGCGGCTACAAGCACGCATTGACCGCTCCCGCGCGGGGCAGCACGCCGCATGCCGATTTCACCGTAACGTGGCGCATCAATCCCGCCTGGACACTCCGCTACTCGGAGGTGGCCGATATTTACCATTCCGACACCGTTGTTTTTCGCGCCGATAATAGCGAGACGTTCGGCAGCATTGGCGTGACGGCGATCACGACAACGTGGCAAACGTTTACGGTGGACGCGCGCGGCACGGCGGGGATTGATCTGCCGACGCTCTGGGACACCGGGCCGACGATCAACATCACCGGCCCGGCGGGCGGGGCATCGGGAATGGTTGTTTCCAATTCGAGCATTCTGATTCCCGATACCGCCGGAACGTACCAGCCGATGCAGTTTTACCTGCCCTTCAATCTGCCCACGGCAACCGACTCCTGTACGTTGCGGTTCGGCGCGCAGGCTTTCTCCCGCAACGGCATACCCTTCCGCCCGACCAAGCCGGACTATCAACGGGGCTTTTTTGCGGTGCGGGCAGGCGTCCTGAATAGTTGCACGATTGGGCCGCTTGGCGCGGCCAGCTACACCGGGGGAAGTATCGCGATTGACTGGTGGCGCAAATTTGCGTGATCCGGACGGAGTAACGGGCGACAATGCCCGGAAAGGATAGCGCAACACTATGCCGATGTCATACGTTGGGGCGGCTGAACCGGCCCCCGCCTCCGGTACCGCTGCGGGATACAGTTTCTACAAAGGGATGTTTGATTACATATTCAGCACCTACAACACCTTCGAGACGACAACGAACACGAATATTAGCACGCTCAACACCGCCGTCGGTACGCCCACGGCGATCAGCACGCCGCTCGCGCTCTTTAAGCGTGACGTGAACGCGGCGGGCAACCTCGGCTCGGCGGCGATTGGCGGCACGGCGACGATTACCAATGCCGTCGCCCAACTGCTCATCACGGCGGCGGCGGCGATGACCCCCGACACGCTGCGTATCCGACAAGCGGATGGCACCGACGCGCTCCGTGTAGACCAATACGGTAATACCGTTGTCGGCGCATCAACACAAAATCGGGGCTTCACGGTCAATGGGACGATCACCGGCAAGCAACCGGACGGCACGAATGGGGTAGCCATAGATCAGTACGGCAATACCGTCATTGGTGCGACGGGGCAGACACGCGGGCTGACGGTCAATGGGACATTCTACGCGACCTCGACGATCACGGCTGGCGATCACTTCATCGGCGCACTGACCGGCGACGTTTCCGGCAACAGCACGGGCGTCAAGAATGTCGCAGTGGGCACCCTGCTCGTCGGGGCAGGTGCGTCTGCGCCGATGAGCCTCCTCGCACCGGGCGCGGCGGCGTACGTCCTCACCTCCAACGGCCCCGGCACGTCACCGACGTGGCAGGCAAGCGCGGGCGGCGGCGGCGGCGGCGGCACCGTGACCGACACGCAGGTCACGAACAGCGCGACCGACGCGACCAACGCCGACCTGTTCCTGCGGTGGATAAGCGGTCCGGTGGAAGGATCGGTGATCCTCGGCACGACGGGCGGACTGGGAATGTACGTTCCCGACCCGACCAACCCGCTCGTTGTGCAGGTGGGCGGCAGGAAGCGCAAATCCACCGTCTCCGTCTACAGCACAATCGGCAACCTTTCGCCCGGTGTCAGTGTGGCGGGCATCTACGCCCTCGCCGCCGATGTTTCAACGGCAGGCACGAACCTGTTTGCCCTCGCCATCCTCGCGCCGGGGCAGACGCCGACCGCCTACCAGTTGATTATCGGGCACGCGGCATGGGACGGAAACACCTTCCAACTCGGCGCGAATGGCGGCTTTCTCTACGACATCCAATCGCCCGTCAACTCCTATAACCTCCGCACCGTGCGGAACAAAATCTCGCGCCATAACCCGAACGGTGGGGTGGCACTCACGCTGGCAGGAAGCGCGACCGCCCTCCCCGGCGCAACCAGCGGCGCGGCGCAGATCGTCATCACGCAAAACCCGCCGCTCTCCGGCTTGACTGCGGAGATTGATTTCGGCGCTACCGTCAATATGCCCGCCGCGCAGACAACGATCTACCTCTACGTCTACTACTCACAGGGATTAGGGGTCGCGCCAACGACGCAGGTGTTGCCGAGTATTGACGGCTTCGGCACGGTCGTCAGCACGCGCCTCTCGCTCTCGCAGAAGGCGTTGATCGAAGGGCTGGACTCGCGACCCCTCAACCTCGGATTCTTTTATGCAACGGGTGCAAGCACCGTGATCCTCACGGATGCGTGGATGACGTGCAAGTTTACGAGGTAGCAGAATGACGCAAACGCTGGTTGAGGAATCGAACGCAACAGTGACGCTTGCCACCGGCTTTGCCAGTTTTGCCGACACGTACACGTCGGGCGGCAACCACGCCATCGCCTCCACAAGCGGCAAGACGGTCACGATCACCCGCACCACCGCATCGGGCTTCACGGGCTTCGTGGTGCG
>JBBSFO010000376.1:0-5507 GCA_038238655.1 Thermomicrobiales bacterium
CGGTTCCTTAACTGGACTGTATTGGATTGAAGGCCGCCGCCACCGATATCCGTTCCTGGCTCAACGCCCGACGAAGACATCCGCGCCGCCGACAATCGTCTTCTGTGGCGTGATCGCACGAATTTCATCGGTAGGACAGGCGAGGATGTCGCGATCCAGGATGACGAAGTCGGCGAGTTTGCCCGGTTCGATCACACCACGCGTGTCTTCCTCGCGGATCGCTTGCGCAGCGCCCGTCGTGTACAAGCGGATCGCCTCCTCGCGCGTCAGCGATTGCGATGCGCCAAGTTCGGTGCCCGCTGCGGTCTGGCGCGCGATCGCCGCCCAGATACCGACAAACGGGTTGTAGTTCGCGACCGGGGAATCCGACGAACCGGCAAGCGGAACACCGGCGTCGAGATACCGGCGCGCGGGAATCATCGTCCGGGCACGCTCCATGCCGAGACTGATGACAAACGATTCACCGAGACCGTACAGGAAACCGGGCTGGATCACTGCAGGTATCCCGTATGCCGCCATCTTCGTCATCGTTTCATCGTCGGGCATGTATGCGTGATGGACACGATGGCGGAGGTGGGGTTTCGGCGCAGCCTCCTGTGCTGCCACGATTGCGTCCACCACGGCGGCCTGCGCGCGGTCGCCGCAGACATGGCACTCGACCGGCCAATCGTGGTCGTGGCACCAGCGGATTTCTGCCATCAACTGATCGGGTGGCACGATAAACATTCCATTGCCACCGCCGACATACGGCACGGAGACTGCCGCCGTTCGGTCGCCAATGCCGCCATCTACCATGAACTTTACGGCGTCGTACCGGAGGCGCGCGTCACCGAATCCTGCCGCGACGCCAAGGCCCTCGATACAGGCGTGATAATCGAGTCCGGGCGGGTAAAATCCCCATGCACCGACCATCAGGTGCGACCGCACCGTCAGCCGACCAGCATTCCGGCACGCTGCGTAGCCGCCGAATTCTTCCAGGGTCAGGCCAGGATCGGCAATCGTCGTGATGCCAACCGCGTTGTACGCCTGACACGCCGCCGCGATGACCGCCACGCGCTCCGACCGGGAAAGCGGCGGCACCTGCGCCAGAATCATCTGTTTCGCGTTGTCGCGGAACAGGCCGGTCGGCTCACCGTCCGTGTCCACATCGAAGCCGCCCGCGTACGCCTCGCCGACAGGTTGCGGCGTCGTGCGATCAATCCCGGCAATCGCCAGCGCGCGCGAGTTGCAAACGAGTTTGTTCCAAACGCGATTCAGAACAACCGGATGATCGGGCGCGGCCGCGTCGAGTTCCCACCGCGTCGGGAATCGCCGCTCAAGGAGCAGCGACTCGTCCCAGCCTCGCCCGACGATCCACGCGCCCGGAGCGGTGACCGCCGCCTGCGCACGGACGCGTTCGAGAATCTCTGCGATGGAGCGACAATCGTACAACTGCACCGTACCCAGCAGCACGCCCGTTTGCAGCATATGCGTGTGCGCGTCTATCAGGCCGGGCAGCACCGTCGCCCCACCGAGGTCATCAATGCGCGTTCCGGGCTGTGCCAACCGCACGACATCCGCCGCCCGTCCGACCGCGACGATGCGATCATCGGCAATCGCGACCGCTTCAGCAATGGAAAATTGCGCGTCCGCCGTGATAAACCGCCCGTTCGTGAGGATGCGATTGACCGGCGTCGCGACGAGGGACATGATTGTCACCGCTCGGCCTCCCAGTGTTCGTCCACGAGCCGCACAGCGTACAGGACACCCGCCATCGTGAAACGGAATTCGGTCGGGATCACCCATCGCCCGCTCGGTTTGACGGTAATCAAGCTTTCCGCCATGTCCACATCCGTCCCCCACCGCGTGATCGCGAACGTATCGCGCGAGCCGGACGAGCGCAGATTGATGACGTACACAGTCGGCCGCGCCGCCATCAAGCCATTCGTTTCGTGCGCCAACAGATCGAGCCAAAGGCAGGGGCGCCGGTAGGGTGCGGGCGCGGTGCGGTCAATCGCCGCGATGTGCAGACCGTCGAAGAGCACCGGGTGCGCTTCAATCGTGTAGCCAGGTTCCATCCGAAAAGTCTGCGTCCGCTGTACGGCACCCTCTGCGGCGCTGATCAGCACCCGTGTGACGACGACGGCATCCACTTCAAGGTTCGCGGAAACCTGCATCGTGTCCACGCCTTTCGTGACAGACATCGCGAGCGCCGTCGCGCGCCCCCCTTCGTCGAGTGAGAGCGTGGCGGTGTACCGATGACCAAACTCCGCCACCTGTCGTGCATCTGTCTCCGTCACGAAGAGATACCCGGACGCGGCGCGCATGATGCGCCACTCCTCGGTGATCGGCAAGGATTTCCCGTCGGCCAGCCACTGATACGCGCCAGAGGCGATCAGGGCCGATTCGTGCGGCAAAAGCGGTCGTTCATTCGTCATCCATCGCCCCCTTTCTCCGTGCCGGGAATCCTACCATGTGCGTCGGAAAATAAAGAGGCGGGGGAGCAGATGCTCCCCCGCGTTCGGGCCGGAACGATCTCAGTGCGTTTCGTCCGAGGCAATGGCGATGTCGTGTGCGATCTCGATATGATGCGGCTCCGGCTGAATCACCTCGTCCACCGGGACGGACAAGGCGGCGGCATCCACGAGTGGCAGCGCGGGCGGCGTGTCGAAAACGAGCGCTTCCGCGATCACCTCATCCATATGCGTCACCCAGACCATATGCATGTCGCGCAGGATGTCTTTGGGAATCTTCACTGCATCCGTGCGGTTCTCTGCCGGAGCAATGACCGTGCGGATGCCCATCCGGTGCGCTGCAAGCACCTTCTCCTTCAACCCGCCAATCGCCATGATCCGGCCGCGCAGCGTGATCTCTCCCGTCATCGCCACATCGTGGCGGACGGGCCGCTTCGTGAGCGCCGAGACGAGCGCCGTGACCATCGTCACACCGGCGGACGGACCATCCTTCGGCGTCGCGCCTTCGGGGAGGTGAATATGTACATCTGTCGTGCGCTGGAACTCCGCGTCAATCTTCAATGCGGCGGCGCGGGAGCGGGCGTACGATTGGGCCGCGCGCGCCGATTCCTGCATCACGTCGCCCGCACGTCCGGTGATTGTCATCTGGCCGTGCCCCGGCATCGTCGCGACCTCGACGGGCAGGATGTCGCCGCCCGACACCTCCGAAACGCACAAGCCGATCGCGACACCCACCTGGCTTTCGCGTAGATCGTGGTCGGTGCCGTAGCGCGGTGGCCCGAGGAATTCTTCGAGCTTCGCCTGCGTGATCTTCAGTTTCTTCGGTCGTTTGCCGGTCTCGGCCACCGCAATCCGTGCCGCCTTCCGGCAAACACTGCCAACCTGCCGTTCAAGCGACCGCACACCGGCCTCGCGCGTGTAATGGCGCACGATCAGACGGATCGTGGCAGGCGACATGTCAATGAAACCGGGGTCTAGCCCGTGGCTCTCAGCCTGCTTCGGCAACAAGTGGCGGCGGCAGATTTCGATCTTCTCTTCCTCGGTGTAGCCGCCGATTTCGATGATCTCCATCCGGTCGCGCAACGGGCGCGGGATGTTGCCAAGATAGTTGCCGGTCGTAATGAACATCACATCGGAAAGGTCGTACGGCAGGTCGAGGTAGTGATCCACAAAGGCGTGGTTCTGCTCCGGGTCGAGCACTTCAAGCATCGCTGAGGCGGGATCGCCCCGGAAATCCGCGCTCATCTTGTCAATCTCATCGAGCAGAATGACCGGATTGAGCGTGCCTGCCTGCTTCAGTGCCTGGATCACTCGACCGGGAAACGCGCCGATATAGGTGCGACGGTGCCCGCGAATGTCGGCCTCGTCGCGCACGCCGCCAAGCGAGACGCGAACGAATTTCCGATCCATCGCGCGGGCAATCGAACGACCGAGCGAGGTCTTACCGACACCGGGCGGCCCGACGAAGCAGAGGATCGTCGGCATATGCCGGATAACACCACGCTCCGCGACCAACTTGCGCACGGCGAGGAAGTCGAGGATGCGCTCCTTGACGTGTTCGAGGCTATCGTGATCCTCATCGAGGACTTTCTGCGCCAGCACGAGATCAAGCCGATCGGTCGTTCGCGCGGTCCACGGCAGGGCAAGTACCCAATCGAGATAGGTACGCACGACCGTCGCCTCGGCGGAAACACCGGGCATCCGTTCCAACCGTGCCAGTTCGCGACGCAGTCGGTCCTCGATGTCGGCAGGGAGACCTTGCTCCGCGATCTTCACGCGCAACAGTTCAATGTCGTTTTGCGTCGTTTCACCAAGCTCGTCGTGAATCGCTTTTAGCTGCTCGCGGAGGTAATATTCGCGCTGATTTTTATCTATTTGCTCGCGCACGCGGTCTTTGATTTTCTGCTCCAGATCAACGACTTCCATCTCGCCAGACAACACGACCGCCAGGCGTTCGAGCCGCTTCAGCTTGTTCGGCTCCTCCAGCAGCGCTTGCCGCTCCTTCGGATCGTTGACGAGCACTGCAAGCACGTCGCCGAGATGGCCAACATCCGTCGCACCATTGGCGGCATCCACGAGATCGTTCGCGGTATTGCCGCGCAGCTTCGCATATTTGCTAAGTAGTTCGCGGATTTGCCGCGCCCACGCACGATTCTCCTGCTCGAACCCGGCTTGCTCGTACATTTCCTCGACGCCGACGAAATAGCAGGGTTTGGTTGCCTCCGTGCCCGTGATGCGCACGCGGCACAGCCCTTCGAGCGACACAACGATCACGCCGCCTTGCTCGCGCTCAGATTCCTTGATTCGGCACAGCGTCCCCACTTCGTAGACATCGCTCGGGGTCGGTTCCTCAACATTCGGATCGCGCAGCGCCGACGCTACTAGGTATTGATCGCGCTCCATCGCTTCTTCGATCGCGTCCAGCGAGCGTGGCCGACCGACGTGTATCTTCGTCGTACTTTGCGGGAAGACGACGATATTCTTGAGCGCCAACAGCGGGTATCGCGGTGCGAACGACTCGAATGTACTCATCTACTGACGCTCCCTGCCAGTCGCCACCGCTCCCGCGACGTCTGACGTATTGGACCGACGGACTGCCCGCCGCCCCTCCTGCTTCCCAATCCACCCATGCCCCGTGACGCTGCCGCCCTACCCGGCCAACCGCGTCACACCGTCATTAACTGCTTAACGGCGATCGCGCGCTTATAGCACGCCCCGCGCTCAACGCCGGTTTTCGCGGCGACTTCTTTGGCTGCTGCCGCCGGCGAAAGCCCCCCGCCGAGCAAGGTATGCAGCAGCGTGTCCATTGCCGCATCGTCCATCACCGCCTCCACAGCTACGGATTCAGCGATAACGATGACGTATTCACCGCGCGGTGGCCGCTGCACGAATCCCTCGGCCGCTTCCGCCAATGTCGTGACGACGATTTCCTCATGCAGTTTCGTCAACTCGCGGCAGATCGCGCACGTTCGGTCGCCGAGGACATCGCGCATATCAGCCATCATCGCAGCGATGCGATGCGGCGCTTCGAACACGACGACGGGATGCGGCAAC
>JBBSFO010000377.1:0-5495 GCA_038238655.1 Thermomicrobiales bacterium
ACGAATTACGCAGCGGCGGGTCGGGCGCCGCGACGGTCGTCACGGTCATATTGCTGATCTTCATGGTGTACCTACTCTCTGTCCCCTCCCGAGACGGGAAAGGGAAGTCCGAATTAGCGATCAATCGGCGACGGCATATTCGAGTGAACGCGGATTAAGGGGTCGGGGGTTAGGTCCTTTCACTTAATCACCACTTCCCGCCCCGTCTCGCTCGATTTCTCGGCGGCGAGGATGACGGCCATGATGTGCCGGGCGTACTCTGGGCCGATGGGAGACGGCGCGCCAGTGAGGATGCTGTTGGCGAAGTCGGTGATCTCGCCCGTGAAGCCGGTGCCCGTTGGAATCGTGTCGAGCGGGACGGCGGTGTAGTTGCCGTCCGTCGCTGTCCAGACGCCTGCATTCATGCGCGAGTTGACGCGGAGCATGCCCTCACTCAGCATGTACTCGCCCTCGCTCCACTCATTGCCCTTTTCTTTCGCATAACCGGTGTGCGTGAAGACGGCATGGACGCCGCTGGCGAAATCGAGCATCACGACACAGGAATCATCCGCCTGCTGCTTCACCATCGGGTTGCCGATCCACGCCTTGACCGCTGTCACCTTGCTGTCCACGAGCCAGGTAATGCGATCGAGCATGTGCGCGCCGTTCATCTGCCACATGCCGCCGCCCTGCGCACGGTCGAGGAACCACGGCGGGCGGGTACTGAGGCCGAATGGCTTGTACCAGACATCGTTGCCGAAGACGATATCGCCCAAGTGGCCGCTATGCAGGATGCGCCGCGCAGTAATGTTCGGCGCCTGGTAATGCTCCGAGTGGCCGACCATAATTGTGACGCCGTGCTTCTCCGCCGCCTCGGCCATCCGGTCACACTCGTCCAGGGTCATCGCCATCGGTTTCTCGATGAAGATGTGCTTCTTCGCCTCGGCTGCCGCGATCGTCGCATCATAGTGGAGCCAATGCGGCAGGGCGACAATGACGAAGTCAACATCGTCGCGCTTGAGCATCTCGCGGTAATCCGTGTAGGGTGTGCAATAGTTCACTTCGGCGAACTGCTCGACGCGCCCTTGATCCACATCCACCGCCGCGACGAGTCGTGTGGTTTCCGTCTCCTTGACCGCCTTCGCGTGCGCGCCGGAAACGCGCCCCGTCCCGATAATCCCGACACCGAGCGTTGCTGTTTTTGTCGCCATTCTTCCCACCCCCTACCCCCTCCCTAAAGGGAAGGGGAATTGGACGCATCGCGATGCGCCCCTACGTCACGCCATCTCCCATACCCTCCCCCTCTCCATTGCGAAGGAGAGGGGGAGGGGGGTGAGGTTTCCCGCACTATCGCGCAAAATGGGGACGAACGCTACCGTTCGTCCCCATCTCTCGTACGTTGTGCGCGGTATGAAACTGTTTATCCCTTGACGCTGCCTGCGGTCAGACCCTCGACGAGGAACTTCTGTCCGTACGAGTACAGGGCAACGACCGGGATCGCCATGATGAGCGCGCCGGCCATCAATTGCCCGTAGGGGTAGATGTCGCCGAAGATCATCCCTTGCAGGCCGACGGGCAGGGTCTTCAACTGCTCCTTGGTGATGAAGACGAAGGCGAGCAGGAACTCGTTGAAGGCGTTCGTGAAGGTGAAGAGCGAGACCGCGAGCAGCGCGGGCGTCGCCAGCGGCAGCGTGACGCGCCGGAATGCCTGGAAACGGGTCGCGCCGTCAATCATCGCGGCGTTCTCCAGTTCCTCCGGGATGCTGCGGAAATAGCCCATCATCAGCCAGGTCGCGAAGGGGAGTGCGAAGGTCGGATAGGTGACGATGAGCGAGCCGAGCGTATTGATCAGGTGGAAGCGGCTGAGAATCTGATAGAGCGGGATGAAGAGCAGCGCGCTCGGGACGAGGTAGGTGAGGAGGACGATGCCGGTGAGCGCCTGCGCACCGCGGAAGCGGAGCCGCGCCAGCGCGTAGCCGGCGAGGGCGGCGAAGGTGACCGAGAAGAGCGTGGCGAAGATCGCGACGATGAACGAGTTGCGCATCCACGTCCAGAAGGGGTGCTCGTTGAAAAGCTTGTGGAACTGGCTGAGCGTCCACGGCTGCGGCCAGAAGACATTGCCCTGCTGCGATGTCACCTGCAACTCGGATTTGAAGGCGGTGATCAGAATCCAGTAGAACGGCGCGAGGACGAAGAAGAGGACGAGTGCGAGCGCGGCCCACGCCGGCAGGCGACCGAGGATGTTCGGCCGGTCCCTCTGCGAGTGCGTGCGCGCCAAGCCCTGCGCGCGGCGACGCGCCTCACCACGATCGGTGAGCCAGGCGCTGACCCGTCCGAAGAAGAGGCCGAAGAAGAGGACGACGCCGAAGATCGCCGCCGCGCGGATGAACATACCGCTGTTGATCGCGTACAGGCTGAACGCCGCGACAACGATCACCGCGTAGAGCAGCCACTTCGTCTCTTCGCGCGTCTTGCTATAGAGGAAGGCGAAGAGGAGCACAATCAGCGCGCCGACGATGATCAGCGGGATTGATGCGCCGGACGCATTCGCGACGATCGCGATGAGCGCTCCCACCGCAACGCCGACGCCCGCCGTGATCGGCGAGGCGAAGAAGTGGGTGAGCGCACCTTTCTCCCCGAGAAGCCCCTGGGCATCGAGAAGATAGCGGATTGCGGCGACGATCAATCGCACCAGAAAGACCGCAAAGATCACCGCGACGCTGATCCGTAGCGCCAGCGCGATACTCGGATCAGTGATCAGGAACGATGCGATCAGGCCGAGGACGAGGGCAATGCCCGAGATGATGACCGGCTTCGTGTACGTGGCGAGTGGCTGCGTACCCGAGCTCTCGACCTGTTGATCGGCTTGTCGCATGTAGCGGGCGAGGAAGAAGATGAAGACCGCGAGGATCGGCACCATCAGCAGCGCAACCGCCGCGCCGGGACCGAACTGCAACCCCTGGATCGCCTTCTCATAGGCGAAGACGACGAACGGTCGCGTGGAGCCACCCGGCCCGCCGCCCGTCAGCAGATAGATGACATCGAAGGTATTGAAGGTCCAGATCGTCGAGAGCAGCGTCGTGACGAGCAGGACGTAGCGCAGCCCCGGCAGCGTGACATTTGTGAACTTCTGCCACGAATTTGCGCCGTCCACAGACGCTGCCTCGTAGAGGTCGTTGTCAATCGCTTTGAGGCCGGCGAGCAGGTTCAGCGTGAAGAAGGGGATGCCCTTCCAGATATTGACGAGGATAACCGACGGCATCGCCAAATCCGCTTGCCCGAGCCACGAAGCGGGGATGCGGTCGGCCAGCCGCAGATGCACCACCAGCCCATCGAGATGAGCATAGATGAGCGCTTTGTTGAGGCCACCGAAGATCGGATCGTAGATGGAGCGCCATGCGAGCGCCGTCACGACCGTCGGGACGATCCACGGCAGCAGCACGAGTCCGGTGAGGATCGAGCGGCCCCGCTTCAGGTTGTGCAGCAGCATCGCCGCGATGATGCCGGAAACGACCTTGAAGATGATCGAGTACGAGGTGAAGAGGACCGTATTCCTAACGGCATCCTTGAAGAATTTGTCCTGAAGGAGGTCGCGA
This sequence comes from Thermomicrobiales bacterium, assembly GCA_038238655.1. Classification (GTDB taxonomy): domain Bacteria; phylum Chloroflexota; class Chloroflexia; order Thermomicrobiales; family JALYUS01; genus JALYUS01. Next base: position 3,576 of record JBBSFO010000377.1, read on the forward strand.
TAGTTTTGCAGGCCGACATAGTGCTGCGGCTCCGTCAGTTGCCGCGTCGTGAAGCTGAGTTGGATCGCTTTGAAGAAAGGCCAGGCGATCAGGACCGCCAGCAGGAGCACCAATGGGAGGATGAAAGGCAGCGCCACATTCCAGTCCGGGCCGAACGCCCTGCGTACCCACGTCGTACTGCGTGGTGCGGCAACCGGGGCGGCGATCGTTCGTTGACGCGTCGTCTGTGCCATCTTTTCTTTCCCTGCTTCGTTGCGTGTGGGCGGCAAAAGCCGCACCAACCGGCTACGTCTGGTCCCGTGTCAATTAGGTGCTCCCGCGAGTATAGCACAATCTCCGTCGGTGACTAGTGGCCAGTAACGAGTAGCAGGGCTTATGCGTTCTCGGTGTCGGAGACTGAAGGAGGCAAAAAGAACGCTCCTTTGTTAGGATTTTCGTGTCTGACGCGAAGATCAATCACAAAGGAGCGTTCCATGCAGTCTATGTCGTCGTCCCTGCCGGAAGCAACCGAATCGTCCCTCTGCACGCTCTCGCCCCTCCATCTGCTTGCCGCCTTTGCCCGCGTCCCCGATCCTCGCCGTCCGCATGGCAGACGCTTTCCGCTCGTTGCCATCCTCGCCCTCGCCGTCACCGCCCTCCTTGCCAATCATCTCTCGGTGCTCGCCATCGCCCAGTGGGGCAAGCGTCAATCTCCTGCGCTCCTTGCCGCGCTTGGCTTTCCCGATGGCGTCACGCCACATCAGACGACGGTGCAACGGCTCTTTCGGAAACTCGATCCGTTGCCCCTCGCCGCCGCCCTCACCAGTTGCTTCGCCCCGCCCCGTTCCCCGCTGAGCGATCCGCAGGGCAGCGTCGGCATCGCCTTCGACGGCAAAGCGCAGCGCGGACGCCTTGCCTGTGCCGACCAGCCGGAATATCCCGTCCATATGCTGAGCGCAGTGTTGCATGACCTCGGTATCGTCCTCGCCCAGACGCCGCTCGACCATACGGGGGAGAAAGCGGAAGCCGAACAAACCGCCGCACCGATGTTGGTGGCCCGGCTCGACTGGACAGGGGGCGTCCTCACCGGGGACGCACTCTATTGCCATCGCGACTTGTGCGAGACGGTGCTGGACGCGGACGGCGATTACCTGCTGATCGTCAAGGAGAATCAAGTAACGATGCTACGCGCGATTGCCACGCTCTTCGCCTCCCGTGCCGATGTCGCCCTCGCCGCTGCCAGTTTGCCTGCGTGGGACATGCGGGAAGCGACGACGGTGGACAAGGGACACGGTCGCCGCGAGGTCCGCCATCTCGTCGCCTCGACCGTCCTCAACGACTACCTCGACTGGCCCAATCTGGCACAGGTGATGCTGATTGAGCGGACGTGGTGGGAGCGCGGAGAACGAAAAACGGCGGTGCGGTATGGCATCACCAGCCTGCCCCCGACCATCGCGGACGCACCGCGCCTGCTCACGTTGGTCCGTGGTCATTGGCAGATCGAGAACGGACTGCATTACGTGAAAGACGTGACGCTGGGCGAGGATCGCAGTTTGATCCACACAGGCAATGGACCGAGCATCATGGCGATCCTGCGTGATACCGTCGTCAGTGTGCTGCATCGGGCGGGATGGCGCACAATTGCCGAACGGCTCCGCTTCTACAGCGGCAACCCACATGCCGCACTCGCCTTACTCGGTATTCCTATCATGGAGAACGCATAAGCCCTGATTTGACAAATGGCGCCACTTCCATGCCTATCACAGATGTGGTATTCTGCGCTGTTGCACGCTTGGGATGCCAGGGCTGTTGCAAAGTCAGGAAGCGGTAAGTAGGTTGAAAGCATGGTCGGGGAAGGCGGCGTAGATGCGTCGTCCCGCCGCCGCGTTCGTGTACCCTTCGCGCAGCAAAAGTCCCACCGTCAGATCGTTGAGAATCGCG
>JBBSFO010000378.1:0-5491 GCA_038238655.1 Thermomicrobiales bacterium
AGCGTAGGCTGCGCTACTGGAATGGGCATATTCCCGTGATGTCGTAATCGTGGAATAACATGACCGTATTCCGATAAAGTGGAATAAGAGCAGATTATTCCGACCGCCGCAAGTATCCGGAATATTCCGGGATGTACCAAACGATCGCCCATTAGTTCGCTATGCCGCCAAAGCGGCGCGCACACACACGAGGTGTTGAATGACTGAGGCATGGGAGCCGCCATCAGAGCCCGAGACGCTGTCCGTCGCCGTTGAGGCGAAGCAGCCTGGACGAGGTGTCTACGCAATGCGACGGTTTCTGTCCGGCATCGTCGAGACGCACGGAGGCATGGTACGCGTCGACCTCGCGACCGGCGCGAACAAGGATGAACCGACGCAGTTCGTACTGAGCTTCCGTACTCGCGATACGCCAGCCGGCCGCTCATACCACATCGATGTCACCGATATGCTCGAGTCGCTGGTCACGGCCTACTTCGCCGCTCATCCAGACGACGCGCCCAGCGACGACTTGGACAGCCTATTTCCCGACGGCTGACCCTCCGCGGGTGAGGCACAGCACCACGGCAGCAGCTGAACGCATTCTACGCAGCGGTCCGAGCGACATTCGGAACGTCAGACATTGATAGCCAACAGCTGTGGATAGCCAACGGCTGCCTGCTAGCGTCTCCTTGGACGGCGCCGTGTGCGTAGCTTCCGCAGATCCTCCGCGTCCTTCGGTCGGCCGGTTGCGGCCTTGTTCGCGCGGAGCTCTGCTAACCCGATCACGCGCATAGTCTGCCCCTGAATCGTTGCCGTCACCGCACCAGCCCACACCTTGGCGAAAGTGACGCCGTCGATGGTGCTCAGCAAATCAATTCGGAAGGGCGGCTCTCCAAATTGCGTCACGGTCTCCGGAGTCAGCAGCGCCGCTCTGTCGATCACGGGCGGCGGCGCACCAAAGTCCTCCATGGCTGTACACAGACGACGCACGTTCGCCGCGGTGCGACGATACAAAAAGTCGATGTCTCCCGTCGCACGTACGACGCCGTGCACTCCCATGGCGTAGCCGCCGACCAGCACGTACGCAACGTTCCGCTGGTTCAAGCACACGACGAAGTCGAGGAAGTCAGGTGAGATCACCTCGTTGTTCACGCCGGCCGTGCGCGTGTTCACCGACTCGTCCGCTTTCCACGGCTCACGCCGGTGCGCCTCGAGCGACCGCTCGAACGATCTCGCTCTCTGCGACCCGCTGCGGCAAATAGATACGCCTGCTCGGACACGTCAGAGACCGCTGCGAGCCGCTTCGTCTTTGATCGTCCGGGTCTCGGCGCACTCTCCTCTTTGTGCAGATGGATCAAGCGACCGGTCCACGTCTGCCGCCGGCGCGCGACCCGTGCGGCTCGCTCCAACACCGCCGTCGACGCGTCGCGAATGTGTGCGGTGGCGCCGCTCGGCGCCGTGGCGAGCACTGAGACACCGACGGCATTCAACAGCCTCAACGTGGTCTCCAGGCTCACGTTCGGCCGTTGGCCGCGTTCGACCTCCGCGACCAGACGCGTACTGACGTTAGCCAGGCGTGCAAGTTCGTCTCGACTGAGTTTGAGCTCCGTGCGGGCGTCCCTGAGGAGGATGCCAATGGGTTGCGAGAGCAACACAGACCTCGATTCCGAAGTAGGGCCTTCGATAGAGTAGCCACCGGGCGACGGCCAGGATAGCCCTTTATGTTCCATACGTGTGCACCTGCTGCCTGGGCAGATCGGAACGATGTGGATGGTAAGTCTTCCCCTGCATTGCGCGGTACCGCGGTACGCCTATGCGGCTGATCGGCCGTAGTAAATTGCGCGCTCTGCCCGGAGCGCGAGCGCGACGAACTCCGCTGGGATCTCGATTCCAGACTCAGCGGAGGCGTGCCGAGCCATCGCGCGAACGCGATCGCTGAGTTCCTTGGTCGACGTCGCTCGAAATGCTATTCGTGCCGCACGGCGATCGAACGGAAGCCAGAGTTGCGAGCCAGCGATGCGAGTGGGTCGAGCGAGCTGCACCAAGGTCCAGGACACGACTCCCGGCTCTCGCGCGCGTGAGCGCCGCGAAGGCCGGCTCTCGCTCGATGAGCACTGGAACTCGGCCGAGAGCCAGAGCAACGCGATCAGTCGTTCCCTCGCCGGCGAAACAATCCAGTACGCGGTCTCCGGCGAGCGAATAGAAGGCCACAAGCGCACGAACAACCTCGGCGTCCTGCGGCACAGGGTGGCCCCGTCGCCGATCGGCGCTCTGTCGCTTTGGTCGTTGGAGGTACCATGCCGTCTTGAGAAAGCGCTCCGCCCACCGCGCGTCAATCAGTGCACTGCTCGTCGTGCCACCATCACGACGAAGCCGGGCCATCGGTTCGCCTTTGAACGCGACTACAACAAGGCTCGTGATCGCGTCAGGGTAGAAATAGCCAGGCGCTCCGTGGTGCCGTTTGAAGTGCCCGCTTCGCCGTCCGAGCGTGAGTGGACGAACGAGCGTGATGCACTCGGGGATGCGGAACCCCGCGCCGACAATCATTTGGTGAAAGAGGTCAGGCAGCGGAATGAGACACCGACCTTGCGCATCGCGGTAGTCGGCTATCTCAATCGCAATTACCGCGTCCGGGGCGCAGAGCTCCCACCACCACTCGACCGTCTGCGTGTGTTCGGAGACGTAGGCGGCCAACGATTCGTGTTGCGCACGGCGTCATCCATCTCGACCCGCTGCCGCGGCTGCGTAGTCGAGGAGGTCGAGATATCGCGGCGAGCAGTTTACGAGGCGGATGGATCCCGGCTCGATGTGAGCCATTGCGTCGTTCGCCTCTGCGCATGCGAGATAGGTCGGGGGCAAAGTCATGACCTAGCATACGTCCGCCGCCGTGCCATTCGCGTTCCACGCCCGTCACCGCCGGCCAAGTCATAACATGACCGTAGGGCCGCGCGTCGCCTCATCGATCTATCTGGTCCCCAGCAGCCTACTCAGGTTATCAGGTACTCGCTGTCGCGGTCGCCATCGGTGGGTCTAGCGTTGCCCAGGTCGTCGCGGTCGCGGCGGAACTCGGGGAGACGCGTCCGATGGCGAAGGCGGGTCCGACACCGGAGTGAGCACCTGCAGTCGCGACGCGATCGCCTGATCGAGCCACCTCGCACGCTGCCTGCGCGAGTCCGATATCTGTCGCAATCTGCGCGTCCGTTGTAGATCGCGAAAGCCGTCCTGGACGCGGCGGATAACGTATCAGCACCGCGTACGGCGTCAGGCGGTCGACCGCCCCGAGTGCAAGGACTGTGGATCGGTCGAGACGATCGAGCTGGGCCAGCAAGTTCCCAATAATATGCACCTCGTCCGGTTCAATCCCGTAGCTGATGAGTAGCGCTTTCATGAGCTTTTCGACGGCTTGCTGGGCATGAAACGCGACCACTCGGATCGGTCCTCCCCCATCGAGAAGGAGTCGGATCGCGTCTCGATCGTCGCCGGCGCTGGCCACCCACTCGCGCACGTGCTCGATTAGCTGCTCGTCGGGCGTATTCATGCGAGCCGCTCACCCCGTCGCGCGATAGCGTATGGCAGGGTGCCGGGCACCATTGTATCCAGAGCAAATTCCTCGTCACCGAAGACCTGAAGGTCGACGGCGAACGCGGACTCGTAAAACAGCGCTGAGAGTCGGAGGCTCTCCGCGACCCAGTCGATTACCGGGTCCCGTACCACAACGACGACGTCCCAATCACTTGTCGGACGCGCCGTTCCCTTAACACGAGAACCGTGCAGAAAAATGCGGCGAGCGCGATCTTGGAGCGCGTCGAGGATCCGCATTCGGATCTCTTCGCGGATGTCGATCGCACTTGGCTTGGGACTCGGTGCGACGGTTGGCATTACTTCCTCAGTGATACGGAACGTAAGACAGCGAACAGCGTGTCAGATGCTCCCGGTATCCTTGCGCTCTGCGTGAAGAGTGTGAGGTCTCTGCCGTCCCCTAACGACCACGTGGCCTCCGCGAAAGCACCCGGAGAAATCGTACCGAAGGCGGAGGAATAGGTCACGATTCGGGCTGGTTTGCCGCTGATGTTTTCAGTGCATTCCCGGTAGTCCTGAACGTTGGGCGATGGCGTCTCCGTGTCACTGCGGTGATCGCGAACACGGTAAAAAATGGTCAAACCTCCGGCGAGCCACGTCTCTCCTCTTCCGGTTGATGGTGTGACATCGGCCGGCGAGGCATTCGGCGGTAGAATCAACGACAACTCTGCGTTCTTCGCGGTGACGCGCTTCCAATCTCGCAGAGCGATCCTGCTAGCGGGACAGGCCGCACCGGGCGTCTGAGCAAGCGCCGAATGCGGGTCGGCCGCCACGGTTGCCGACATACCCCTCGATTTATCCCGACACGCTACGCCAAGAATGACGGCGCACGGCATAACAACTCGCAGAATGTGTCTCGCATCTTTCCGGAGCCTCATAGGACCTCCAATCGCAAAATCCAGCCTGGCCATCAACGAAGACTTCTGCATTAGGCGGTGGGCACCGCTACGGGGACCACGCGCTCATCTTACAGTTGCGTGCGCGCGTGGTCCCCCTAGCCGATACTCATTGGTTAGTAGCCACAGCGGGGCGTGAGCCCGTTTGCAGCGTTGTACGTGTTCTCCCATATCATCGCTCGCGCTTCCTCCGCGCTCCGGTTCAAGCCGTACGGCTCTCGGCGAAAGCCAACGTTGAACGCATGCTCAAGCTCGTGAGCAAGGACCTGGCCTGACTGACTCCAGGTAACCTGGCCGCCAACGCACTTGCCATGGACCATCGCCGGGTATGCCCGTCCATTCCAATCATCGTACAGCTGAATGTCGCGATTGGCCGGGTTGAACTCAGACCGGCTGTATGAGAACCGGACATTGAACGTGTCCGCGGCAAATACGAGGTGCTGCAGCCCTTCCTGAACCTTCTCGAACCCCTTGCTGTTCGCATCGCGCGTGAAACTCTCGACGCAGTTCCCCTTGTCAACCGTAAGATGCGTACGCGTTGCTGCCTCCAGTGCGCCCTTTAGGAAAGACACCTGATCCGGGCGTCCTTTGAAACACACTTTCTCACCAAAGGGGTCTTTGTAGCTCACCGGATCACCATTCGCGAAGCCGTATGAGTTCAAGTGGACTTGCCCCGATTTAATGGACGCGTGAGTGATAGCCGCTACGCGGCTTCCTGCAACTGCGCTTCGTACTCGGCGGGACTGACGTAGCCCAGTGTCGAATGCCGCCGCTTCCGGTTGTACCAGATCTCTATGTAGCGGGAGATGGCGTGGCGAGCCTCCTCCTTCGTCTGCCAATCGTTCTGCATGATCAGCTCGAACTCGAGCGTCGCAAAGAAACTCTCCGCCACCGCGTTGTCGTAACAGTCGCCTGTGCCACTCATGCTGGCAATCATCCCGTGCGCCGCGAGCGCCGCGCGGTACTCGCCCGCGGCGTATTGACTCCCGCGATCGGAATGGTGAATCAAGCCCGCCGCCGGTCGCCGCGCGTCGCGC
>JBBSFO010000379.1:0-5486 GCA_038238655.1 Thermomicrobiales bacterium
ACCGAGTGCGAGCGCCAGCGCGCCGATCACTGGCGGTCCGGCTGGCTCGATCACGACGGCACGCGGCGCCGCACCCGCGAGTGCGCGGATAATCGGCTCAGTGACCGCGCCGCCCGCCCGGAAGACGCCGCCGCAGAGGGCAACCTCGAATGGCACGCGCGCGATGCCGACGCGATGGATGCAGGTGAGCAATCCCTCGGCGAGTAATTCTCCCGTCTCGTGGAGGAGGCCGCATGCCACCGCATCCTCGTTCGCCGTTGCCGACACGAGTGGCGCCAGCGCCGCGATCTCGTGCCGTAGCATGCGCCCCCGATAGATGGCGCGACTCGCTGTTTTGAGATCTGGGACGCCGAAATGGGCGCAGAAACGCTCGGTGAGCAGCGTGGAGGGGCCGCGGCCATCGACCGCACGCGCGGCGGCGATCAGCGCCCGCCGCACGAGATCGTACGCGCTCCCCTGGTCGCCCATCAATGCCCCCCAGCCGTCGGTGCGGTGGGCGGCCCCCTCCCGGTTCCGCGCCCACGCGAAGGCACCCGTGCCCGCCAGAATCGTCGCGCCCATCTCCGCCGGGGTGGCGCTCGCGAGGCAGGTGGGAGCTTCGGTCAAATTGATGAACGCGTCGTAAACGAGCACTCGATCCACGAGCGGGCGCACGAAATCCTCGGCGACGGTCGCACCGAGGGCGACGACCGCGACAGGTGCGATTTCCCCGCCGATTGCGCCGTTGAGCGCGTCCTCGATGGATTGCGCGGCGACCAGCGCGTCGACGAAACCGAGATTGACCGGCCCCCCGCGCCCGTAGCCGACGATAGCGCCATCTTCCCGCGCGACGAGACACTCCGTCTTCGTGCCACCGCCGTCTATCGCGACGGCATAGCGGCGGCCGTCTCGCCGCTGGTACTCAGTCGCCATCTCTGCTCCGTTGGCCGCTCTCGTAGAGATCACGGCACAGCTCGACTGCCGCGTCCGTGATGATGCGGGTCGCTTCCGGCGCGACAATCGGGCGGATTTGCGCATGGAGCGAGGGCGGCGGGAGATTGCCGATCGTCCCATTCGCGGGCGCAACAACCAGCACATGCGGCGCGGGGGCGCGCACGGTGAGTGCATAGCCGGACTCGCTGAAGAACTCGCCTGCGACACCGATGAACGCGATGTCGCCGCAGCGCAGCACTTGGACCTCGCACGGCACCGTCGGTCCAGCAAGCGCCCGGAGCCGGTCAACCTGAAAGGCGAGCCGCCGGGCACGCGGATCGTCCCCGCCGGAGATGGCAGCCAAGTCCGTCTCCAGTCGGGGAAGGAGTGTCATGTCAATGGGCACATCCACCGCGATCTGCGCCCCCGCCACGGGCTCTCCCGCGAGCGGCTCGGACGCTCCGTCCATCTCGATAAGCTGCGCGGCCAGGACCCGCCCCAGACGCTCGACCTCCGAGAATGTCGTCGCGCGACGGGTGGCGCGGGTGCTGATGTCGCCGGCGGGTCCATTGAGGAAGTTGACGGGCACGCCACCGAGATTGCCCGCGAGAACGCGCCGCACCACGCCGGGGTAGTCGGACGAGAGCGCCGTGTTGTCCGGCCCGAGGATGCTCGGATGGCACCCATAGCTCGCCAAGGCGGCGAGCGGACATCTGCTTGCTGGGTCCTCGGCGACGAGGAGCGCAGCCGGCGCGCGCGCGGGAGACTCTGGCGCGTGGCGGCGGCGGCCGATGCCGACGATCGCGCCGAAACTGGCCCGAAGCGCTGCGGGCTGGAGACATTCGACGGCCTGCGCCACCGAGGAGAGAATACCGCTCTCGATGCGACTTTGGGCTTCGGGAGTGGTGAAGAAGTGATCGACGCCGGGTATCTGCCGCTCTGACGCATCGCCGCCGGGGCCGGAATGGACGTGCGTCGCGGCGATCAGGATATGCGTGGCGGGGATCACCCAGCGTATCGCAATCGTCGAACGCAACCGGGCGACGACATCGGGCGCGATTGTTTGGAGATCGCACGAGACGAGTGCAATGGCGGATGAATCCGTCGCGACGACGGTTGCGGTCGCGAAAAGCGGATCGTGGATCGTGGCGGCGGGCCAGAACCGTTCGAGGGCAAACCCGCCGAAGGGCGTGCCCAGCGGCGGTGTGATCTCTGCTTCGCCCGCCCCGATCCACAGGCTCATCGATACTCCCGGCGTCGCTCGTGGGGATCTTCACCGCGCGTGTAAGAGGCAAGCAGGGCACAGAGAGCGTGCCAAGGCGCGACATGCAGCGCGCGGCGAGCATGAGTATATTGTACGTTATTTGAACATGCAATACGTGAGAGCGCCCGGTCGGCGTCAGAAGCCCGCCGGTCTCCGCCCGCCCCACGGACCGAATCGCTCCACCGCGCGTGCCGCGCGCAGCACCATCGCCTCATCCCATGGTCGCCCGATCAGCTGCGTCGCGAGGGGCAGCCCGTCGCCGGTCAGACCGGTCGGGACAACGATAGCGGGCCAGCCGAGCGCGTTGAACGGGATCGAGTAGCGCGTGTTGCTGCGCGCCTCACCGAGCGGCGGCGCGCCATAGGCTAGCGCCGGTGTCGAGAGCAGATCAACGCTCTCCCACAGGTGGTCGAGGCGGGCGCGCAGCACCGCACGCATCTGCTGCGCCTGCACATAGGCGTCCGGCCCGTAGGCGTAGGAGATCGTCAGGCGATCGCGCGGGAACTGCCCGAGGTCCTGCGGGCGGTCGCGCAGGGTCGGCTCATGGTAGGTCACCGCCTCCAGACCGATGATCGCTGATCCGATCACTCGCAGGTCTTCCAGATCGGGGAGCGCGAGGTCAATCACCTCCGCCCCGACCGCGCGCAGGGCATCCAGCCCAGCCTCCCAGGCGGCGGTTGCCTCCGCTTCGGGCGGGCCATTCGGCGAGCCGTCATCACGCACCGCGCCGATCCGCAGACCGCGCACGCTCCCTTCCAGCCCGGCGGTGAAATCGGGGGTCGCGCCCCGGCGCGTGCGAATGTCATGCGGGTCGTACCCCGCCAATAGGCTGAGAATCAGCGCGGCGTCACGGACGGAGCGGACCATCGGCCCGAGATGATCGAGCGACCACGAGAGCGTGATCGCCCCGGCGAGGCTGATCCGCCCATGCGTCGGCTTGAGGCCGACGAGACCGCAGAGCGCGCTCGGGGTGCGGATCGAGCAGCCGGTGTCCGAGCCGAGCGCGGCGTAGGCCAGCCCCGCCGCCACTGCCGCCGCCGACCCTGAACTCGATCCGCCCGTGTCGCGTTCGAGATGCCAGGGGTTGCGCGTCGGGCCGTAGTGCGCGTTATTCGACGCCGGACTGTAGGCGAACTCGCTCATCCGCGTCTTGCCAATGATGACCGCGCCTGCCTCCTTGAACTGCCGCACCGCCTCGGCATCCTCGTCGGGCAGCCAATCGGCCAGCACCTTCGATCCGGCGGTTGTCGGCAGCCCCGCCATCGCCAGCAAGTCCTTCATCGCCACCGGCACGCCGTGGAACGGCCCCCGATAGCGCCCCGCCGCGATCTCCCGCTCGGCTTCCCGCGCCGCTGCCCGCGCCCCATCAGCCAGCACCATCTGGTAGGCATTGAGCGCCGGATCGTATTGAGCGATCCGCTCCAGCATCAACTCGGTCAGCGCCACCGGCGAGACCGCCCCGGCGGCGATCGCGGCGGCGACGACATGCAGCGGCGCGAAGGGATCGAGCGGGTCAGTCGCGTCGGCCGCGGCGTCAGTGCCATCGTTGGCAGACACTGCCTCGGCTGGCCGATGGTCACCCCACTCCTTCAAGAAGTCGGGGATCGTGTCCGATGGCACGCGCGCGATCACATGCGAGAAGTTGTCCACGTTGCTCAGGAAAGGTCCGGCGGCGATCCGCGCCAGGTCATCGTCATCGAGGCGTACGCCCGCGCGGGCGGCATTCGCGCGCAGGCGGGCCAGAAGCCCGGGCTGGGCACTACTGCTGGACATCGGCGAACTCCTTACCGTGATTGCTGGTCGTCGTTCATCGACCAAACACCTGAAAATGGGGTTGCTGACACCGACCGCCACCGGAGGAATAATCGATGAGCGACACCGTGATTGTAGCCGTCTTCGTCACCCTTGACGATCTCTTATGTGCCCTCGGTCACCGGGCCGAATGACGCGTCTGGACCAGTGACAGCGATGCTGCCCAGGGGGCGCCCGTGACCGTAGGGGTGATCGCCGCTTGCCAGTTCCACCTGCCCAAAGGACACCATTTCGACCGGACGGGCAATCGCGCGGTGAGCAACTGCGCGATTGCCGAGCGCGGCACGGTGATGCACCTGGAAGGATACGGGTAGTGCGGGTGTTCCGAATCATCACCCCAGAAAGTGAGACGGAGCATTGGGCGACCAATGATGAGCAGATGCACGAGTTGGCGCGGCTGCGGTACGTGGAGGACGCGCGGGGGATCGAAGCCTATCATCGGGCGCTGAAGCAGGGATGCAGGGCGGAGCAGGCGATGGTGCGGTCGGGACAAGCGCAATGCAATCATCCACTCGCAAGCGGATACCCGGGCATGGCGATTCGCGCCGGGTGCCCCCTGGGCAGGATGCGGCTGCAATGGCACCGAGTGCGAACGGGGATCGGCTTGGGAATGGCGAAAGAAGGGATCATTCGCCGTGCGGTACGTTTCTCCCTTACCCGTCCCTGGTATACCCTCCCCGCAACTGCGTAAGTCCTACCAGAACTGATCCTTTTTCTCAGCCGGTACGAGGACGAAATCCTCGAACTGGTCGATGATCAGGACGATTACACCCGCAGCGACTTACAGGGGCGGGTGATGGCCATCGTTCGGAAGATCTTTGCTTCCGGCCAGGGACACGGCCAACAAATGCCGGCCACATGAGGCTTGATTCCGCTCCTCGCAAGCCTGGGAGCGGACATGAGGTCTGATGAACAAAGCGGCACAACAGTTGGGTACACGCGGCGGTCGGGCGACGGTCGCGAAGCACGGCAAGGAGCATTTCAGGCGGATTGCGAGAGGCTGGCCGAAGGGGAAGCCGCGCAAGCAGCCGGATACGACACCGAACAACCCTTAGCCCGTGACGGACGGTACACCTCAGATTGACAGATCCATCCCCTCCGGCTAGCGCGCTTCTTCGCGTCGCAGCCGACGCAGACGATGATGTCCATTTCGTGAGACGATCCCTGGTAGTCGGGAGTGCGCGCGCTGCAACGATACACTGTGTAGGTTCAGATAGGTGCGCGACGGGTGGAGGAATAAGAAACGGGAACGTATCCTGAGGGTGAAAGGTGCTCAAGCCGTTCACTCAAGGAGGCTCCCATCATGCGTCAGTCTACCCGATCCGCGCAGCGCGCGCTCAAAACCGTCGGCAGCGGTGGCAGCGTCAACCTCTCTAGTACACATAGGCTCAAGTAAGTTTGCGTCTAGGCGACCAACGCCTTGCCCTGATACGTCCATCTGAACGGCTTGGCCATCGTCCGATTGTAGTACGCGATGAAGGCGAGCACCTGCGCGGTC
>JBBSFO010000380.1:0-5466 GCA_038238655.1 Thermomicrobiales bacterium
CCAGGATGATCTCCAGATTGCGCCCGATCGCATCCGCCGGGTCGCAGGTAATCATGACGGCAACATCGGCGCGTTCCTCGCCATGAATACGCATGATGCCGCTCGGCGTGCGTGCGACGATGGTTGGCACTGCGCCGGGCGCCAAGGTGAATGTCCGTTCGATGCGACCGCTTTCCATTATTCGCTCTCCGTTTCCGGCGTTTCGCGCTCGTCCCGTCTGCTTCTCCGGCCAATGCGCATCTCGATGTCGCCGCCCTTTTTGCCGCCGACGCGCAGGTAAACGGCCGCCTCTCGCGCGGGGATTCGCCCCGCTGCCACATCCGCAAGGATCGCCCGCCGCTCCTGTTCCGCACCGACGGGTGCGCCCTCGGCGGGCGGCGACGTGTCGGCGTACGGCGCGTAGCCCATCGCGCGGATCACGTCGTCCAGCCGGGCGCGCACGGTCGGGTAGGAGATACCGAGTTCCGCCTCGACTTCCTTGATGATGCCCCGACTCTTGATAAAGACCTCCACAAAGGCGAGGTGTTCCGGGCTGAGGAGGTCGAGTCGGCTGCCGCTCCCAAAGGAGAACCGGCCTTCGATCGCGATGCCCGTCGTTGGCCCCTCCAGGCGCGTGATGACGAGTGGTTCGCCCGTCACCGGGTCCTGGCGCGGTGCGGGGTAGACCGGTCGCTCAATCGCCATCGCTACATCATCCTTCGCGCACTCAGCAGGGTGTCGGTCTGCCAGTGAATCTGCCGCATTTCGTGTTCGTCACGCATCCGCCGCGCCTCCGCAATGGCGAGCAAGTCCAGTCCTTTCCGTTTCCGCATGGGCATCGGTGCGTTGACCGGCATCGTTAACCGTGCGTGCGACTGTACCCGAAAGGTCACGCACCAGCGCGCCGCAATGGTCAGTGTCATCGGTCGCCTCCTCTCGTAGAGCGAAACGCCAGCAGCAATCCGCCGACACTTCGGATCATAACCGATGACGTTGATTTTGTCAATATGATCATTGATTTTATTTATTATTTTTCACTGATTGCGCGACAAGAAGGTATCAAGAAGCGAAGCGGCGGCGTCTGCCGCAATCCGAGGCGTTTGGTTATTTCATCTGATAGAGCAGGCTTTCCGGCCTCGTTCGTCGCAGTGACCTCAGCGTGTAATCAGGGACGCGGGCTGGAAATCCTGCCCTAAAGCGTGCCCGGCTACCATGTTAGTCGGCGGCGAGGGGCGGAGCGGCTGGACGCGGGACCGGGGTGTTGCCGGTCATCGTTCCCACCATATTGAAGAGATCAATCGGGATCGGAATCACCGTCGTCGCATTGCCGACGCTCGTCATCTCGGTCAGTGTCTGCAAATAGCGTAGTTGAATGGCGATCGGTGTCTGCCCCATCACGAGCGCCGCGTCGTGCAACCGCTGCGAGGCCTCGAATTCACCCTGGGCGTGGATGATTTTCGCCCGCTTCTCGCGCTCCGCTTCCGCCTGCCGGGCCATCGCACGCTGCATCGTCTGCGGCAGTTCGACGTCCTTCAACTCGACAATGCTCACCTTGACACCCCATGGTTCGGTCTGCTCGTCAATGATCGTTTGGAGACGATTATTGATTGACTCGCGTTCGGCGAGCAATTGATCGAGTTCGACCTGCCCGATCACATTGCGCAGGGTCGTCTGCGCGATCTGGGAGGTCGCGCGAGTGAAATCGGCGATCTGGACGATGGCGCGTTGCGGATCGAGAATGCGGAAGTAGGTGACCGCATTGACCCGGACCGTCACGTTATCCTTTGTAATGACTTCCTGCGCAGGAATGTCCATCGTCACGATGCGCAAGTCCACCTTCACCATGCGCTCGACGTACGGGATCAGCAGGATGACACCCGGCCCACGCGCCCCGACGAGACGACCGAGCCGAAAAACGACGCCGCGCTCGTACTCCTGCACGATTTTGATCGCGGAAAGGATCGTCACGACGACGATGATGACGATCGCGACAATGACGGCGAGCGCTGCCTGATTCATGGTGTTCTCCTCGCTGGTGATGATGGAACCTCGTATGCGCCGGGCACGGGCGGTAGGGTCGTCGTGCTTTCCGGCGCGGCTTCAACAATCAGGGTCAAGTCGTGGACCGCAAGGATGCGTACCGGCGTGTCAATGGGAATTATCGCGTCATCCTGCGTTGTCGCCCGCCATCGCTCGCCGTGGACAAAGACTGTACCGACCGGTGTCAACTCCTCGCGTACGACGCCAATTTCGTTCTCCAATCCACTCGCGCCGGTCGTCACCGGGCGATCACGCGCCATGACGACCTCGAAGACGACCAGCGCCGCGAAGGCCGCGAGCGCCAGCGCCAGGGCGACAATCAGCACGACGGGCACCGCGCTCCCCGTCCCCTGCGCCAGCACGATCAGGCCGACGACGAGGATCACCAATCCGCCGACCGCGACGCTCCCGTGCGTGGGCGCGAAGACTTCCGCCACAAAAAGCAGCAGCGCCAGCGCGAGTAGCACCGCGCCGACGATGTCCGCGCGGTAATCGCTCAGTCGTGCGAACATCGGGATGGCAACAATTGCTGCGCCCATCTCCCGCCCTCCTACGGCGGTGCCGAAATGTTTTCACCTATCAGTATAGTACGAACGAGAAGATTTGGGGTTACTGTTGGTGCTCGGCGATCATCGCGGCGATCTGCGTGATATAGCTGATGCGCTGCCGCCACTGGCGGATGTCCGCGTTCTGGCGCGCATGCCAAGTTTCGATGCCGCCCGCTGCTGCGATCTGGTCGCCATAGCGATCCGCCGTCTCGTATTCCAAGCCCTCACAGGGCACATAGCCGCAGCACAGCTCCGGCGTGTCGCGGGCGATCAGCGGCCACTCGGCGTGAAAGCCGATGTCGGTTATGTGAGACTGAGCATGGAGTGCCGCGATGCCACGTCGCGAGAAGCCCCAGGCACCCGTACAAATGTCAATCTGCGTTTCTTCGGCGGGATCGGTTTCCGCCTGTCCGCCCGCTCGTAGGCTGAAGCCCGCGCCATCGGCCGTGAGTCGCCATGGATCGAGGCCGCCGGTTGTGCGAGCGAAGAGGAGGTTAATCAGCCGTTCCGTCTCCCGCTGAGCCTCGGGGAGGGAAGCCATTGCCCGCGCCGTCCGACCGAGCAGGAGGAAGTCATGCGCGGCAATCGTCGCGTTCACCGCGTCGAGTTCATCGGGCCAACGGCGTGCCCAATGGAGCGCGCTGTCGAAGTCGCAAAGATGGACGAATTCCCATTCCGCGTGCGACGCCATGACCCCAAGCGCATACGGGCGGGCATTAATCGGAATATCGTCGCCTCGGATAACGGTGACGCCGGCGTGCCGCAATGCCTCGGCAGTAGCGGGAAGCGTTGCTACACCACAAATTGCGACAATTCTGGCGTATTGGTGTTGCAACAGCGGCAAATCGGTCGGGAGGAGCGCAGCGATGCGCCCTTCTGGATCGTGGACTGCTCCGAGCAGGACGACGTCGCTCATCGCCCGGCTTTGAGCATCCGCGCGCGCTCGTTGGCGTCGAGATAGCGCTTGCGCAGGCGCAGGTTCAGCGGCGTTACTTCCAGCAATTCATCGTCGTTGAGGAAATCGAGCGACTTGTCGAGGCTCATTTCAATCGGCGGCGAAAGACGGATGGCGATGTCGGCGGACGAGGAGCGCATGTTCGATAACTTCTTTTCCTTCGCGACATTGATTCCGAGGTCGCCCTCGCGCGGCTGCTGGCCGACCACCATGCCCGCATAGACGGGTGTCTGCGAATCAATGAAGGTTACACCGCGCTCCTGCGCATTCTGCAATCCGAAGGTGGTCGAAACGCCCGCTTCGGAAGCGACCAACGCGCCGCCCCGGTTGCTCGTGATCTCGCCCGCCCACGGCTCGTAGCCGAGCAGGACCGAGCCCATCGTTGCCGTGCCGCGCGTCGCGGTGAGGAGCGCGTTGCGGAGACCGATCAGACCGCGTGTCGGGACGGTGAACTCCATCCGCACGCGCCCCGTGTCGTCCTGCCGGAGGTCGAGGAGGATGGCGCGGCGCGGGCCGAGCAGTTCATTGACTGGTCCGGTGTATTCGGCGGTTGTGTCAATCAGCAACCGCTCCATCGGTTCGAGCGTACCGCTGTCCGTTTTGCGCAGGATCACTTCGGGGCGGGAAACCTGGAACTCATATCCCTCGCGGCGCATCGTCTCGATCAGGACAGCGAGATGCAGTTCGCCGCGCCCGGAGACCTGAAAAACATCCGCCTGCTCCGTAGACTCGACACGCAGGGAGACGTTTGTCTCCAGTTCGTGCATCAATCGGTCGCGAATCTGGCGCGATGTGACGAATTTTCCCTCACGCCCGGCGAATGGCGAGGTACTAACGCCGAACGTCAGCCGCAGCGTCGGTTCCTCGACCGCAATTGCGGGGAGCGCGTCCGGGTGCTCCGGATCGGCCAGGGTGTCGGAGATCGTTACTTGCGGGATGCCATTGAGCGCGACGATATCACCCGCCTCCGCGCGCTCGACATCCACGCGGCGCAGCCCATCGTATGCTGCGACGTAGGTGATGCGCCCCGGCGTGATCGTGCCGTCGAGCGACGCACGGGCGACGGTTTGGCCCGGCGCGATACTGCCCCGACTGATCCGACCGACGGCGATGCGTCCCCGGTGCGTGTCATAGTCGAGCGAGGCGACCAGCATCTGAAAGGGGCCGTCCGGATCGCCGACGGGTGGCGGGATGTATTCCAGGATCGCATCGAAGAGCGGGCGCAGGTCTTCCGCGAGATCGTCCGGCCCCGTCCCGGCGCGGCCATCCCGCGCAATGGTGTAGATGACAGGAAAATCGAGTTGATCGGCATCCGTGGCGAGGGCGAGGAAGAGATCGCTCGTCAGTTCGAGCACTTCGTCAATCCGCGCGTTTGGGCGATCTACCTTGTTGATGACGACAATCGGTCGGAGGCCGAGCGTCAGCGCGTGCGTGAGGACGGTGCGTGTCTGCGGCATCGGTCCCTCGACGGCATCCACGAGCAACAGGCAACCATCGGCCATGTTGAGGACGCGCTCGACTTCACCGCCGAAATCGGCGTGACCGGGCGTGTCAATAATGTTGATCTTGACGTCGTGGTACATCACGGCGGTATTCTTGGCGAGGATCGTGATGCCGCGCTCCCGCTCCAGCGGGTTGGAGTCCATAATCAGCGTGCCCGCCGCGTTCGGGTCGCGGAAGACGTGCGACTGCTTGAGCAGCCCATCCACGAGCGTCGTCTTGCCGTGGTCAACGTGCGCGATGATCGCGACATTGCGAATCGCGTGTCGCACCGGATGCTTGAGCGCGGTGGGTCGTTCCGCGAGGGTTTGCTGCAATGGTATATACCTTTCCTTCTCAATAAAACCCGCGAGCGCATAACGCCCGCCGACCTGCAAGTATCGCACGGTTGCGCCGCTTTCGCCACCTGCGGCAAGACCCGGCGGTCGGCAAAAAAAGCCGAAA
>JBBSFO010000381.1:0-5455 GCA_038238655.1 Thermomicrobiales bacterium
AGGGTGAAGAGCACTTCCATCTCGTCCCGGTCGTGCTGGACGTAGCCGATGTCGTCGAGGATCAGGCAGGTGAAGCGATCCAGTTGGGCGAGCAGTTGCGGCAGTCGCAGGTCGCGCTTCGCCGCCAGGAGCCGCTGGACAAGATTCGCGGTGGCTGTCCACAGCACCGATTCACCGTGGAGGATCAGTTCATGCCCCAATGCCGCCGCGAGATGGCTCTTGCCCGTGCCCGGTCGGCCGACCGCGATCACATTGATCGCCTCATTGACGAAGGCGCCGCTGCGTAAGCGCTCGATCTGTTGGCGCATCGCGAGCGGGAAGTGCTCGACGGCGAGGGTGCCGAAGGTTTTCTCGCGCGGCAGGCCCGAACGCTGCAGGAGTCGGGCGATCCGCCGCTCGTCGCGCTGGACGCACTCGCACTGGACGAGATCGTAGAGGAAGGCCTCATGCGTCAGTCCGTTCTTGGCCGCTTTGAGCGCAATGCTGCCCAGAGGGCGCCCGGGAAAGGCGGCCGCCATCGCGGGCAGTTTCAAGGTCC
This sequence comes from Thermomicrobiales bacterium, assembly GCA_038238655.1. Taxonomy (GTDB): domain Bacteria; phylum Chloroflexota; class Chloroflexia; order Thermomicrobiales; family JALYUS01; genus JALYUS01. The sequence goes on from JBBSFO010000381.1 coordinate 539, forward strand.
GGAGCATCGCGAGGAGTTCGGCGTGTCGGTCAATCATCGTGCCCTCCCGCGCTCAGTAGGTCGTCGTAGATGCCGAAATCGAGCACCGCTGCGGTGAGGATCGGGATGGCAGTCGGTGCGGGAGGCCGGATGCGATCGCGGACGAGATCAAACGTCGGCGTCTGCCGGTCGGCAAGCAGTTCCGCGAGGATCGTGTCCACCGCGGCCTCGCTCGTCCCCGCCGCAAGGTGGAGTAACCGGACGTAGTCGCGGTCTGCCCGGTGCGGGATGGCCTGCACGAGCGCGTCGTAGGTCCGGCGGAAGATGAGCGTCGGGAAGAGATCGTCGCGGTAGCGGTACTGGGCGAAGGCGCCGGGCTTGCGCACGAGCGAGGCGCTGATATGCCGGTAATCGATCCGGTGTTGGCGCTCACCGAGCAGCCGGGGGATGGTCTCCAAGAGCACCGTGCCCCGGTAAATCTCGAGCATCTCGGCGCGCACCCGCACCGTCACCGTCGTCCCGATCAAGCGTGAAGGGAGCGAGTAGGTATTCCGGAGCACCTGGATCGTGCTCCCCCGGCTGACCGGCACGCGCACCTCGCGATAGAGATCGAGCGGCGCGCGGGGCAAGGGACGCAGCGCCTGCCGTTCTTCGGCGAAGCGTGCGTGTCGGGTGAGGTTGCGCTGGCGCACGAGATCCTGCAGGAAGTGGCGATAGGCATCGCGATCGGCGAACTCCCGGCTCCCGCGCACCCGGAGCGCCTGATCCACCGCTTCCTTGAAGCGGAAGTGCGCCTGTTCGACATCGCCGTTCTCGTGCGCTTCGCCCACATTATTCGTCGTCGGCTCCATCCCATAATGGGCCATGAGCGCCGCGTAGCGCGCCGTCGCCTGTCGCCGCCCCTCCGCATCCAAGGGACGCATCGCCGCGCTGAGATGATCAGTGCGATGCCGTGCGGGCACGCCACCGATCTGCCAGAGGGCGATTTCGACCCCTTCCGCGAGCGCTTCGAAACTCTCCGAGAGGACGAGATGGATCGCCTCGACGTTCGAATAGGGTAAGACGAGATGGAACAGGAGATGGGCGAACGGCACGCCCGCGAGCGTCACGCCGAGATCGGTCATGTGGGTGAAGTCGGATTGGGCGACGATGCCGGGCTGATGCACCTGCGCGAAGAAGACTTCCCGATCGGGGCCGGATTGCGCCCGCCAGGCGGCGATCTGCCGCTGCAACGTGCGGATCTGCGTGGGGCGATAGTGGCCGGGCCGGCGTTCGCACGCCAGCGCGAAGAGCGTCGTCCCCTGCAACGCCGGGTCGCGGGTCAGTTCCGCTACAATCCACGGCCAATCCTCCGCGAAGGGATCAGGGCGGGTGCGATAGGCGCGCGGCTGCTTCAGTTGGCTGGGCAGTTTGCCGAGCCGTTCATACGTCCGGACCGTGCGCACGCTCATCCCCGCCCGTGCGGCGGCCTGTTCCTGGGTCTTTCCTTTGGCACGTTCGCGAATCATGATGCGGACCTCCCCGTCGGTCTTCATGACGCCCTCCTTCGAGCGTCATGGTAGGGGCAGGATGATGAGAGCACGAAGCGGCAGGTCTCATCCGCGCCACCGGCAATGGGTAATTGTCGTTCATCAGAATGTCGGCTGCTCCCTCGGATGGTGCCTGCTCATCCGCGCGCACGACCAGTACGGGAATCGGCGCGTGCCGCACGGTATGCTGCGCCACACTGCCGAGCCGCAGGCGATTGATACCGGACCGACCGTGGGTTGCCATGACAATCAGGGAGCAATCGCGTTCCTCGGCGGCGGCGAGGATCGTCGCGGCGGGGTTGCCCTGCTTTACGTCGGCTGAGACGACGAGACCATCGCCATGCAAGCGATCGGTGACATCGCCGAGATAGGCCATTGCGAGGGCGCGCGCCCGCTCGTCAGCTTCCTGAGCGGCGGCGCGCGGCATGCTGGACCAATCGGGAGCGGTTTCGAGCACGCTGAGCAGCACGACGTGGCTGTGGAAGGCGTGTGCGAGGGTTATTGCGTAGGGAATCGCCTGTGCGGCGATGGGTGATCCGTCGAGGGGAACAAGAAGCCGTGGGAACATCGGGTACTCCTTCCGTGAACAGTCGAGCGGAGACCGACTGTTGCGAGCCGGGCGGCCGCTTCGGTTTACCGATAAGGAACATGAGAAGCGTAGCGCGCGCAGTATCCCAAAGCTGTGTGCAATTAGCAGCCGGATGTGACAAAAGCGCGCCAGTTTGACCCGCTCATGCAAGTCCACGGCGCGCCTGCGAAAGAAAGGGTGCCGGGCCAGTATGTATCGTCGCAGAGCAGACGCCCTCGTCCATTTCGGCTCGTTGCGTGAGCGACTGCCATGCTTTTGTCACGGTCACCGCCCATTCATTACAGGTTTGCCATACGGGCTGCTCTATCCTGATGCGGGCAGTACACCGATGTCGAACCGATCAGCTGGTGTTCCGGGCGGGTCCAGTGCTCGTGCCGCCGGATTGGATTGCAACGTTTCCAAATGGAATGGCGCGACCGCGCGCACGCCCCTTTTTGACGCATCGCATGTCGAGTGAGCAAACAATGACCACTATGCGCAAGCTAAAGATTGCCGATACGGAGCCGAGCACGACCACATCATTCTGGCAGACATCGCTCAATGCGCTGTTCACACGACTCGATGCCACTGCAACGGGATTGACCACCGCTCAGGCGGCTGAGCGTCAGGGAACCTACGGGAGCAACACGCCGGTCCGTGCCCAGTCCGGTACATTGCCGCGTGAACTCGTCTCCTTCGTGCGCAACCCCCTCGTGGTCATCCTCCTCGTCGCCTGCCTGATTACCGCCATTCTCGGTGACGTCGTCAATGCGAGCATCATCATCGTCATTGTCGCGCTCAGCGTCGGGCTCGATTTCTTCCAGACCGCCCGCTCCCAGCGGGTCGCCGACGCGCTGCGCAAGCTCGTCGCCACCCACGCGACGGCCCTGCGCGGTGCTCAGTGGGTGGACGTTCGCTTCGAAGCGATCGTCCCGGGCGATGTCGTCCGCCTCGGTGCCGGCGATCTCGTCCCCGCCGATGGGCGATTGCTCGCGGCGAAGGACTTGGTCGTCAACCAAGCAGCGCTCACCGGCGAGTCCTTCCCAGTGGACAAGGGAGCGGCCGATCTTCCGGCAACGGCAGAGACACGCCCGCTCGACGCCGCGACGAATGCCGTCTTCCAGGGCACCTCGGTCGTCAGCGGCACCGGCACCACGCTCATCGTGCACACGGGACCCGCGACACTCTTCGGGCAGATCGGCACCCGTCTGCAGGAGCGACGACCCGAGACGGAGTTCGAACGCGGCATGCGCGCCTTCGCGCTCCTGATCAGCCGCGCCGTCGTCGTCCTCGCGGTCGTTGTCTTCCTGATCAATGTGCTCGTCCACCATGGAATCGGGGTGTCGTTCCTCTTCGCGGTCGCCCTGGCGGTCGGCCTGACGCCGGAGTTCCTGCCGATGATCGTCTCGATCGCCCTGGCCGAGGGGGCGGTGCGCATGGCGAAAAAGCAGGTGATCGTCAAGCATCTCCCGTCGATCGAGAACTTCGGCAGCATGGACATCCTCTGCACCGACAAGACCGGGACAATCACTGCGGGTGAGATCCGGCTGGCGGATCACATTAGCTGTGCGGATCATGCCGACCCCTACGTTCTCACGCTCGCGTGCCTCAACAGCACCTATCAAACCGGGATCAAGAGTCCGCTCGATGTGGCGATCCTGCAGCATGAACCGTCGCTCACACCGAAGGCGGAGAAGATCGATGAGATTCCCTTCGACTTTGTCCGTCGCCGGTTGTCGGTCGTGGTCACGTATCAAGGGCAGACGCTGCTCATCATGAAGGGCGCCCCCGAGAGCGTCCTTCCGCTGTGTGTCTCGTTCCGGGACGCGGACACGCCAACCCCGCTCGACGCGGTAAGGCGCGCCGCGATTGAGGAACTGTTCACCCGCTACAGTCAGCAAGGATCGCGGCTCCTCGCCGTCGCGTATCGGGAGGTGAGCACCCAAGCGAAATTCGGCGTGGCCGACGAGCGCGGCCTCACCCTCGCCGGGTTCGTCACCTTCCTCGACCCGCCGGGTGAGGGCGTAGACGCCGCGATCGCTGCTCTCAAGAATGATGGCGTCGCGGTGAAAGTAATCACCGGTGACAACGAGCATGTCGCCCGGCATGTCTGCGAGCAGGTCGGTATTGACGCAACGACGGTCGTCCTCGGCAGCCAGATGGATGGACTGACGGACGAGGCGCTCGGTCCGCTCGTCGAGCAGGCATCGGTGTTCGCCCGGGTTTCGCCCGAGCAGAAGCAGCGCATCATCCGCGCGCTCCAGACACAGGGACATGTGGTCGGCTATATGGGTGACGGGATCAACGATGCCCCCTCGTTGCGTGGCGCCGACGTCGGTATCTCGGTCACCAATGCCGTCGATGTCGCCAAGGAGGCGGCGGACATTATCCTGCTCGAACACAGCCTGCGGGTCCTCCATGACGGAGTGATCGAGGGGCGCAAGAGCTTCGCCAATATCATGAAGTACATCCTGGTCGGCACGAGCTCGAACTTCGGCAACAGCCTGAGCATGGTCGGTGGATCGCTCCTGCTTCCCTTCCTTCCCGCGCTCCCGTCGCAACTCCTCCTCAACAACCTCCTTTACGACCTCTCCGAAATCACCATCCCGAATGATCGCGTCGATGCCGATGCGCTCATCAAACCCCGACGGTGGCAGGCGGGGGTCATCCGGCGCTTCATGTTCACCTTCGGGCCGCTCACCTCGCTCTATGACTTCCTCACCTTCTTTGTCATGCTGCACGTCTTCCATGCATCTGAGGCGCGTTTCCAGGCTGGCTGGTTCATCGAGTCGCTGGCGGTGCAGACGCTGGTGATCTTCGTGGTCCGGACCGTTGGCAATC
>JBBSFO010000382.1:0-5439 GCA_038238655.1 Thermomicrobiales bacterium
CCGCGTCGCGATCCTGCTGCCGAACATCCCGCAGTTCGTCATTGCCTATTACGCCGTGCAACGCGTCGGCGGAATCGTCGTGCCGATCAACGTGCTCTACAAGGCGGAAGAGATCGCCTACGTCCTGAACGACAGCGAGGCGGCCGCCTTGTTCGTGTACGAGGGCTTCTATCCGGGCGCGACGGAAGCCCTGCCGAGTGTCCCTTCGGTGGCACAGATATTCTTCGTTGGCACGGGCGATGCCCCCGACGGCACGACGCCATGGAGCGCGCTGACGGACGGATCTGCGCCCAAACGCACCCCGGTGGAGATTTCGCCGGACGATCTCGCCACGATCTGCTACACCTCTGGCACGACGGGGCGCTCGAAGGGTGCGATGCTCACGCATCGGAATTTCCTCGCCAACTGCGAGCAATGCGGACGCCTCCCCGGACTCGAGGTCCAACCGGACGATCGCATGCTGCTCGTCTTGCCACTCTTCCACATCTACGGGATGAACGTCTGCATGACGGCGATGCTCCGTGCGGGCGGAACCATCGTGCTCATCCCTCGATTCGACGCCACGGGGGTGCTTGAACAAATCCAGAAACACCGCTGCACCATGCTCCCTGGCGCACCGCCGATGTACATTGCGTGGGTCAACCACCCCGACCTAACAACGTACGATCTGTCGAGCCTGCGGTACGCGGGCTCCGGCGCAGCGGCACTGCCGGTACAGGTGCTTGAAACCTTCCGAGAGCGGACGGGCGTGGGAATCTCCGAGGGTTATGGCTTAACTGAAGCGTCGCCAGCCAGCCACTACAATGCCGCCGGACCGTTCAATAAGCCGGGCACGGTCGGCCCGGTGATCCCCGGCGTCGAGGCGCGCCTGGTAGACGATGCCGACAACGACGTGCCGCTCGGCGCAGAGGGTGAAATCCTCCTGCGCGGCGAAAACATTATGGTCGGCTACTGGCGGAACCCGGAGGCGACGGCGGAGGCGCTGCGTGGCGGCTGGTTCTATACCGGCGACATCGCAACAGTGGACGAAGATGGCTACTACACGATCGTGGACCGAAAAAAGGACATGATTAATGCGGGCGGCTTCAAAATCTGGCCGCGCGAAGTCGAAGAGGTGCTCTATCGTCACCCGGCAGTGCAGGAAGCTGCAGTCGTCGCGATGCCCGATGCGTATACCGGCGAGCGTCCAATGGCTTTTGTCGCACTGAAGAACGGCCACAGCGCCACGGCGGATGACCTGATCGCTTACTGCCGCGAGCATCTCGCGACCTTCAAAGCGCCCCGACACATCGAGTTCCGTCCCGAACTGCCGAAATTGCCGACCGGCAAAATCCTCCGCCGCGTCCTGCGCGACGATGCCCGTGTCCTCGCGACCGTCGCGGGGATGGGAGAAACCGATTGAACCGCAGAGACGCAGAGAGGGAAAAGGAGATTAATGGCCCCTGGCTTGCGGAATATTCCCGCCCAATCTCTCTCAATCCCTCTTTTCCCTTCTTTCCTCTGTGTTCTCTGCGTCTCTGCGGTTCAATCGGTTAGCCAGATTTCGCCCTGTTGGAGGATGCATGAGTGAGACGATACAACGGGTCGTGGTGCTGGGGGCTGGGACGATGGGGGCGGCGATTGCCGGTCACTGCGCGAATGCGGGGTTGCGCGTCACGCTGCTGGATATCGCGCCCGATGCCCTGACGCCGGACGAGGAGAAGAAAGGGCTGACGCTGGAAAGCCGGGCGGTGCGCGACCGGATCGTCCGTGCCGGTTTCGAGCGGATGGCGAAGTCCCGCCCGGCATCGCTCTATAGCGCCGCCGTGACGGAGCGCATCGCGCGTGGCAACTTCACCGACGACTTCGCCAAGATTGGCGAGGCGGACTGGATCATCGAGGTCGTCATCGAGCAGTTGGCGGCGAAGCAGGCGTTGATGGCGCGCATCGAGGAAACGCGCCAGCCGGGGAGCGTCGTCACATCGAATACCTCCGGCATCCCGCTCCATCAGATCGCGGCAGGGCGCTCCGAGGAGTTCCGCCGTCATTTCCTCGGCACGCACTTCTTCAACCCGCCGCGCTACATGAAACTCCTCGAAATCATCCCGACCGCAGACACCGATCCGGCAATCGTCGAACACGTGCGGCAGTTCACGGAGCAAACGCTCGGCAAGGGCACGGTGCTGTGCAAGGACACGCCGAACTTTATCGCCAACCGGATCGGCACCTACAGCGGCATGACCGGGATGCGCTACGCGCTCGACAACGGATTTTCGATCGAGGAAGTGGACGCGCTCACCGGCCCGCTGATCGGCAGGCCGAAAACGGCGTCGTTCCGCCTCGCCGATCTCGCGGGCGTGGACATCATGGTGGATGTCGCGGAAAACCTCTACGATCTCGTTCCGGACGACGAATCGCGCGACGAATACCGCGTGCCGGAGCCGGTAAAGCGGATGGTCGGGGCGGGGCTTCGTGGCAACAAGACCGGCGCGGGGTTTTACAAGCGCATGGACGGCCCGGGCGGCAAGCGTGAGTTCCACGTTGTTGACCTCGACACGCTCGAATACCACCCGCCACAGGAGCCGGACATCTCACTCGTCAAGGAAGCGGGCGCGATCCGCGACCTCGGCGAGCGGCTCCGCTTCATCATGGAGGGCGCGGACACGGGCGATCGCTACGCGCAACTGATCGAGGCGGCGATTGTGCCGACGCTCGCCTACACTGCCCGGCGCGTCCCGGAGATCAGTGACACGCTCACCGGTGTAGACGACGCGATGCGCTGGGGGTTCGCACAGGAACGTGGCCCGTTCGAGACGTGGGACCTGCTCGGCGTCACGGAAACCGTCGCGCGGATGGAGCGGTGCGGTATCGTTGTCGCGCCGTGGGTGACGGAGATGCTTGCGGCTGGTCATACAACCTTCTATCGGCGCGAGAATGGACAGGCCGAGGCGTATAGCCTAATCACGAAGCGGTATGAGCCGATCCCACGCGACCCGAACATCATAGACCTTGCGATCCTCAAAGCGGCCGGCAAGGAGGTCGCAGGATCGAAGGGTGCAAGCCTGATAGATATTGGCGACGGCGTGCTCTGCTTCGAGATGCATACCAAGGCGAATGCCGTCAGCCAGGACGCGAGCCAACTGCTCGACCGCGCGCTGACGGTGCTCGCCGACGACGATGCCTGGCGAGCAATGGTGATCGGTAATCAGGGCGAATACTTCTCCGCCGTGGTGGATTTGCGCGAAATTGGCGGGATCGCGCAGGCGGATCCGGGCGGGAGCTCACTCGCCGGACTCCTCGAATCGGGTCATCAACTCCTGCAACGGCTGCGATTCTCACCGAAGCCCGTCGTCGCGGCCCCCTTCGGCAACACGTTCGGGCTTGGCGTCGAACTCGCCCTCGCCAGCGCGGGCATCTGCGCCGAGGGCGAGACCTATATGGGGTTGGTCGAAGCGGGCGTCGGGCTGCTCCCCGGTGGCGGTGGATGCAAGGAACTCGTGCGCCGCATCGTCTCGCCCGCGATGAAGGTGGCCGGTGTCAACCCGCTGCCCTTCCTGTCGCGCATCCTCGAAACAATCGGTCAGGCAAAGGTGAGCACGAGCGCCATCGAGGCACGCGAACTCGGCTACCTCAGCACTGCCGACCGTATCGTCCTCGGACGGGACCGCTTGTTGGCAGAGGCGAAGCGGATGGCGCTCGATTTGGCGGACGCAGGCTACCAGCCGCCGCTACCAGGCAAGAATTGCTACGCCGCCGGGCAAGGCGCGCTCGCTGCGCTGATGATTGGTATCTATCAATACCGCGCGGGCGGCTTCATCTCCGTCCACGACGCGACACTGCTGCGCGAAATCGCGACAGTCATCTGCGGCGGCAATCTTTCCGCACCGCAATGGGTGGACGAGGACTACTTCCTGCGTCTGGAACGCGAGGCGTTCTTCCGCCTTCTGCAGAGCCACAAGACGCAGGAGCGCATCGCGCACACCTTGCAGACGGGGAAGCCGCTGCGAAACTAGTTCGAGGTTCGGAGTTCGGGGGTCGGAGTACACGCCCTTCCTTCGAACTTCGAACTTCGAACCTCGGACCTCGAACCCATCGAAGGGATAGGAAAATGGTCAAAGAAGCAGTCATCGTGGCGGGAGCGCGGACAGCAGTGGGCAAAGCGCCACGGGGGACGCTCCGTACGACGCGACCTGATGATATGGCGGCAATGGTGCTCGCCGATGTGATGCAGCGCGCGAAAGGCGTGGACCTAGCGGAAGTCGAGGATGTCGCGATTGGCTGCGCGATCCCCGAGGGCGAGCAGGGGATGAATGTGGCGCGGATCGCCGCCTTGCGCGCCGGTCTGCCGGACAGCGTCGCGGCGCAGACGGTCAACCGCTTCTGCTCCTCCGGCTTGCAAACGATCGCGCAATCCGCCGAGCGGATCATGGCCGGCTTCGGCACTTGTATCCTCGCAGGCGGTACCGAGAGCATGAGCCTCATCGCGGCCGCCACGATGCGCTCAAGCCCGAACCCGACGCTCGCCGTCGAGTGCCCGGATGCTTATCTTGGCATGGGATTGACGGGCGAAAATGTCGCGCGCGAATTCAATGTCAGCCGCGAGGAGCAGGATGCGTTCGCATTCCGCTCGCATCAACGCGCGACCGCAGCAATTGCCGAGGGAAAGTTCAAGGATGAGATCGTCCCGCTCCACGTCGAGAATATCTGGGTGGACGACAACGGCAAAACACGGCAGTCCGAGACGATCTTCACGACCGATGAAGGGCCGCGCCGCGAAACATCGCTGGAAGCGCTCGCCAAGCTGCGCCCCGTCTTCGCCGCGCGCGGGACGATCACAGCTGGCAACTCGTCGCAGACGAGCGACGGCGCCGCCGCCGTCCTGCTGATGGAGCGCGAAGCGGCGGAGCAGCATGGTCTGACGCCGCTTGCCCGCTTCGTCGCCTTCGCGGTCGGGGGCGTGCGACCGGACATCATGGGCATTGGGCCGATCGTCGCGGTGCCGAAAGCGCTCAAACTTGCCGGGCTGAATTTGGAAGACATGGACCTGATCGAACTGAACGAGGCATTCGCCTCGCAGGCGCTCGCGGTCATCAAGGAACTCGGCATGGATTTGGAGAAGGTGAATGTCAACGGCGGCGCGATTGCCCTCGGTCATCCGATGGGCGCAACGGGCGCGAAACTGACGATCAATCTGATCAATGAACTGCGTCGCCGGGGTGGTCGCTACGGCATGGTAACGATGTGCGTCGGCGGCGGCATGGGCGCGGCGGGCATTTTTGAGTTGCTGAACTGAGAACCCTCACCCCCGGCCCCTCTCCATCGCGGGTGCCCTCTGGGCAGGGGGTGAGGTTCCCCGCCTACCCTTTCGCGACGTATCGCCAGCGTGTACACTTGCCGGTGTCGGGTGTTTGTACACCCGCACCGATGGTCGCTTTCGCCGGGGGAATCGGTACCGATGCC
>JBBSFO010000383.1:0-5438 GCA_038238655.1 Thermomicrobiales bacterium
GACGCGGGTGATCCTTTGGATTTGGGGCGATGATACGCGCCTCTTCATCCGCTCCGGTGGCGGCATGGAGCGCGACTGGCCACAGAATATCCTCGCCAGCGGGCGCGGCATCCTCCACCTCGCGGGCCGGGACATCCCTGTCCGCGCCCGCCATGTCACCGACGCAGCGGAAGCGCGCGCCGGAGCGGCAATGGTCAATCGCAAATACGAGACGACGAATACACCCTCAGCAGCGGGCGAACCGCTAACGCCCGCTGAGCAGGCAACCTTCGAACTGACGCCCGACGCCGCGCCGTAGCGACGCCTGAGCTTGTTATGGCCGGAAGATTGACACGATGGTAGTAGGCTGGAAAGCCTGCTACCATCGGCCCAAGTCGGTCTTGTGGGTGGGTACCGTCTCCTTATCGAGGAACGCGTTGACTACTTCCGCGAGTGCGTTTGGTTGACTCCAGTGGACGGCATGGGCCGCGCGGGCAATCGTGGCGAACGGGGCATGGGGCGCAGCCCGCAACAGTTGCTGCGTGTCCCCTGTCGGCACGACGCTATCGCGTTCCCCGCGCACGATAAGTAGCGGCACGGAGAGATGTGCGACGGTCGCGATCGTGTCATCGTTGTCCGCCGCAATGTCCGTCCCGATCACCCGCCGGATGCCCGCACGCAGGTAATCCCGCAGGACGACCGGGAAGAGTGAGGGCGATTCGCGGACGCTATCGCGCAGCAGTGCGAGGGTTTGATGCGGGGCGCTCGCGCCGCGTGTGCCGATGGTCGCGCCGACGAGGATGAGCCGGGCAACCTGGGCCGGGTATTGGCGGGTGAACTCGGCGACCACCGGCCCACCAAGCGAATGCCCGAGAAGGTGCGCCCGTGGGAGGCCGACCGCGCGCATCCAATCCGCGACCGCCTGGCCCATCGCGATCGTGTCGAGAAGTGTGGGTGGTCGCGTTGTGTGGCCGAAGCCGGGGAGATCGAGCGCGTAGACGGGACGCCGCGCGGCGAGCAGCGGTTGGAGACGTGCCCAGTACGCACTCGATACGCCAAGCCCATGCACGAGCACGAGCGGCATCCGGTCGGCATCCGCGTCACCCGCGCGGCGATAGTGGTACCGTATGGTGCCGCTCGTTACCCAGCAGCGGCGCGGCACAGTGTTTGGCACGCTAGACAACTCCTTTCCAATCATCCGGGCAGCACCGTTGCCACCCGTGGCTTCTGGGCATCATCGGTGCCATGATGCCGTATCGGTTGAAGACGCGTTATGGAACCAAGGGAGGAAACGCATGTACGACTATCGTGTTGTCGAGGGATGGCCGACACTGCCGGCAGGGTACGAACTCGGGATCGTTTCCGATATGGCCGTGGATGCGGCGGATCGTGTCTACGTCATTGACCGGGAGCCGCACAATCATATCCTCGTCTTCGACCGGGATGGCGCGTTCCTCGCGATGTGGGGCGACGACTTCCTCGTCACGCCGCACGGCATCATGACCGGGCCGGACGACCGTGTCTATATCACCGATCGCGGTTCGCACACTGTCTGGATTTGCGACACGGACGGCACGCTGCTCCAGACAATCGGTACGCCGGGACAGATCGGCGCGCCCGATCGGCCGTTCAATAACCCGACCAATAGCGCGCTCGCGCCGTGGGGCGACCTGTACGTCAGCGACGGTTATGGGCAATCCCGCGTGCACCGCTTCGCGCCGGACGGCGCACTGCTCACGTCGTGGGGGGCCGAGGGGTCGGGGCCGGGGCAATTCCACCTGCCCCACGATGTTCGGGTGGACTCGCGCGGTCGCGTCTTCGTTTCGGACCGCGAGAACTCGCGCATCCAACTCTTCGACCGCGACGGCGCGTTTCTGGAAGAATGGACGGACGTTGCCCGCCCGCAGAACATCCTTTTCGGGCGCGATGATCTGCTCTATGTCACTGAAGTGCCGCAGCGCGTCAGCATCTTCACCCTCGATGGCGAATTGCTCGCCCGCTGGGGCGAACCGGGCGACGGCCCCGGCCAGTTCCGCGATTCCCCGCACGGCCTCGCGGTAGATTCGCGCGGCGATCTGTATATCGCCGAAGTGACCGGTCGCGCCCGCTTCCAGAAATTCGCGCGGCAGTAGGGGGATGGGTTCAAGGTTCGAGGTTCGGAGTTCGGCGTTCGAAGTTATTCATTCAACTTCGAACGCCGAACTCATCCCCCGCCCCAGCCGGGAGCGGCGTTGGCGCGGAAGTAGTCCATGTTCATCGTCACGCCGAGGCCGGGGCGGTTCGGGACATGCAGATCGCCGTTGTGGACAATGAGCGGTTCGTTGATGAAGGCATTGTAAAAGGCCATGTCGGCGCGGCGCGCTTCGAGTTTGTAGAAGTTCGGCACGGTCATCATCACCTGCGCCCCGGCGAGAATATTGACCGGGCCACTCGCGTCGTGCGGCGAAATCGGGATGTAGTATGCCTCCGCCATCGTGGCGATCTTCTTCAGTTCGGAGATGCCGCCCGACCAGGTGACGTCCGGCATGACGAAGTCGGTCAGCCGCTGCTCGAAGAGCGGCGCGAACTCGAAGCGGGTATAGAGCCGCTCGCCAACGCAGATGCGCGTCGGCACCTGGCTGCGCACCTGCGCGAGGGCGGCGTAGCTGTGCGTCGGCACGGGTTCCTCGAACCAGCCGATATCGTACGGGGCGAGCCGATGCGTGAGCCGGATGGCTGTCGGCACGTTGTACATTGCGTGGACATCAATCAGGAGTTCGATGTCCGGCCCGATCGCCTCGCGCACGGCGGCGATCATCTCCACGCCCGCGTGCTCCCCGGCGGCGCTGATCTGACCGTCGGTGTAGGCGATGCTTTTCGGCAGATGCTCGGCGAAGAACGGATCCGTCTTGATCGCCCGGACGCCCGCGCACCTCAGCCAGCGCGCCCTGGACAACCGCGTCAATGCTCGTTGCATAGCCGTAATGCGTGTAGAGTGGGATCGTCTCGCGCACCGCACCGCCTAGCAGTTCGTAGATCGGCACGCCGAGCGCCTGCCCCTTGATGTCCCAGAGGGCGATATCAATCGCGCTGATCATCGCCGTCGTCGCGCCACGCGAGCCGACATAGGTGAATGCCTGGAAGATGCGCTGCCAAACCGCCTCGATCCGGTTCGCGTCCTGCCCGACGAGCAGCGGCCTGATTTCGCGCAGCATGCCGCAGATCGCCGGGTTTGCGACCGGGCCGGGGTACGTCGTGATCTCACCCCAGCCCGTCAGCCCTTCGTCCGTTTCTACCTGTACGAAGACGTACTGCCGCGTCGTCGGCTGATTATCCGGCACTGCGACGCCCTCGTTCTCGGCCGGCCCATTGACGATCCACGGCGTGACATTCGTAATCTTCACCCACCCGTTCCTTTCCTTGAAACCGGACGAAACCGGGGAAACCACAGAGGCGCAGAGGACGCAGAGAGGGAAGAGGAAATAGAATAACATGAGAGATGCGTGAAGGGAGCGGCAACCGTGTATGATGCGCATCGAATGCTCGATTCCCTTCTTTTACCTTTTCTCTGCGTTTCTCTGTGTTCTCTGCGTCTCTGCGGTTCAATCGGTTTCCCAGGAGGGTCGGATGGCGGAACGGGTGGAGTTTGGCTGGAAGGTGCCGGAATTCCCGGCGGACGGGAGCGACAACGCGACGATGACCCGGCAGACGCTGGCGACGCTCGATCTGATCGCCGACCGGTTCGCCGCCGCGTGGGTGACGGATCATGTGCTGCCGTGGGCGCGCTGGCAGGCGGTCGAGACGCCCGTCACGGAGTGCTGGACGGCGCTCACCTTTCTCGCGTCCCGCTACCCGAATCTGCCGTGGGGGACGGTCGTGCTGTGCCAGTCGTACCGGAACCCGGCGCTGCTGGCAAAGATGGTCGCGAACCTGTGCGCCTATCTCCCCGGCAATGTGATCTTCGGCATCGGCGCGGGCTGGAAAGAAGACGAATACCGGGCGTACAACTGGGAATTCCCACGCCCTGCCGTGCGGATCGCGCAGTTGGAGGAGACGGTCGAGATCGCCAAACGGCTCTGGACCGCCGACAACGTGACGTACGAAGGGAAATACTACAGTGTCCACAATGCCTACCTGAACCCGAAGCCGGATCCGCTGCCACCGATCATGATCGGTGGCAGCGGCGAGCAGTTGACGCTCCGGGTCGTCGCCAAGCACGCCGACTGGTGGAATGGCGGCGGCGCGCGCGATACCTACGCGCATAAATTGGGCGTGCTGCGCGGCCATTGCGAGGCGGTTGGCCGGGATTTCGACCGCATCAAGAAGACTTGGCAGTGCGAGTGCATCGCCGTCGCGCCCACACAGGAAGCGGCGGAGCAGATGGCGGCGGCGAGTCGTTTCTACACGAACCCCGAGAGTTCACTGATTGGTACGCCGGATCGCGTGGCGGAGCAGATTCGCCAGTGGGCGGCCCTCGGTGTTTCCCACATGCAACTCCGCTTCGCCGACTTCCCGCAGACCGATGGCATTCAGTTGTTCATGAACGAAGTGATGCCACAGTTCACTTGAATCACGCGATGATGCGCGAGATACGCATGATACGCTGACCGATGCGCCGCCCAGCGAAGAAGAGCGCACCTCTCGGAAGGCGATGAGGGAGCGGATGCTCGTCCGTCGCGACCAACTGGAACCACCGGCATCACCACAGCGGCTGATTCGTGAGGACCGCGCGGAGGCATATGGAGACGATGCCTGATGATCTCATCGCCGATGTATTCGTCGTTGTGAAGTGGTTCTATGCACCGCCGATGCCCATTTCATCCGCAATCCCGGTCACACTCTGCACGTTGTCTCAAAACTCAGCGCTACAGTGGATAGATGGGACGCTAATAAAGAGACGAGTCACTTCGTCACGGTTACATGAACGATGCCCACTCCGGCGGCAACAGCGATGTCGTCCACTTCGGCGCGAACTGCGCGGCCACCGGTCTGCCCGGCGCACTGGGCTGCTCGCTACGCGATGCGGTCATCTTCGCGAACAGCCAAGTCGCCGCCGACACCTGCCCCCTGCGGCTCGCGGGGACGATTGCGGTGCGGAGCGGGTGATCGCTGACCCTGAACGGCTACGTGATCAGCGATAACTAGGCGGTCACTAAACGGAAGAGGCGGGGGCATCTACAACGCCGGCACGCTGTCGGTGACGTCAGATGCGACAGGCTGGGGTAACGGAACCTTATCGGAAATTCACTTGCGTTCACCCGTCCCGTCTTTCCCTGGCCTGGGGTGTGCGCTGACGCGCGATCCCCTTGGGGGTTATCCCTCGCTTCACACCCCGCCGTTACCGGCGACGCATGGAGGGATCGGGAACCGGCAAATGGACACGTACCGGGAGAAAGCACTGCTCCTTTCTCACTCATCGCGTGCGACCTCGTGTCGCACCCGCTACCTCCTCATTTGGCGACATGAATAGATTTGGATAC
>JBBSFO010000384.1:0-5430 GCA_038238655.1 Thermomicrobiales bacterium
GAAGCGGGGGCGGATGTTGCGGCGCTGATCGCGGAAGGTACGCGATCACGTCCCCTCGCGGACGGCGATGTGGTGGTCATCACGCACAAGATCGTGTCGAAGGCGGAGGGGCAGTTGGTGGACCTTCGTACGATCACGCCATCGGCCCTCGCGGCGCGAATCGCCGAGCAGTTCGGCAAGGACGCGCGGCAGGTGGAAGTCGTGCTGCGCGAAAGCGTGCGCATCGTGCGGATGGAACGTGGCGTCATCATCAGCGAGACGCGGCACGGCTTCGTCTGCGCCAACGCCGCCGTGGATGCGTCGAATGTAGCGGGGGAGACAGTCTGTCTCCTGCCGCACGATCCGGACGCCTCCGCCGCCCGCATTCGTACCGGCCTGAGGGAACAAACGGGCGCGGATGTCGCGGTGGTCATTTCGGACTCGTTCGGGCGGCCGTGGCGTAACGGCATCATCAACATCGCCATCGGCGTGGCGGGGATGCAGCCGCTGACCGATTACCGTGGCCAGACCGATCCCTACGGCAACGATCTGCGCGTCACCGTCCTCTGCGTCGCGGACGAATTGGCGAGCGCGGCGGAACTCGTGATGGGCAAGGTAGACGCGGTCCCCGTCGCCGTCATCCGCGGCTTCGCCTACGACCACGCCGACGGCACCGGCCACGACCTCGTTATGGACCCGACGAAAGACCTCTTCCGCTAACAATCTCATGTGATACTGAGGGCGTATCCTCGAAGCGTTCGTGTCTGGAGTACTCGTATGCTGACGATACCGAATATTGAGCGAATCGTCGTATGCGACGATGACATTCTCGGCGGAATGCCGGTGTTCGTCGGTACCCGCGTTCCTGTGCAAACGCTGCTCGATTATCTCGAAGGGGGACAGCCGCTCGACGAATTCCTCGACGATTTCCCGAGCGTGCGCCGAGAGCAGGCAATTGTATTGCTCAAGGGATTGAAACAGGACATCCTGACTGAGAAAGAGGAGATTTCCCCTCGTCTGAAATCCACTGCTATGAGGAAACAAAATGGGCCATGAAGGTAATGTATCCGACCAGGAAAACGAGACTACTCAGCGGACTTTTCCTGTTGGCACGCAAGCGCCGATAAGTCCCGTCGGATGCCCGTCCTGCGGCACATATAGCGTCGGATTTGAATGCGCTGAACACACAGAATCGCACCATATCTGGGATGTTTACCAATGTATCAACGGCCATCGCTGGATCATGTCACCGAGACACGAAAAAGGTCTCTCGCCCGCATTTTCGCATGACCCGAAGAGCCTCAATATTATGGTTCCCGACCCCGCTCCTGTGGCGATTTGCTGCCCAAAGTGTGGGCATGAAGCCGTATATCGCGGTCAACGCTACCCGGTCCGACAGGAGAAACAGGGTCCGTGCGTTTGCCCATCATGCGGCTTCAATGCCGAGAAACATCCTCTCCGATGGCCGGAAGAGGCATATTATCAATGCGAGATAGACGGCAAAATCCTTTGGGCGTGGTCACGCGGCTACGCGGCGGCATTGAAGGATTTTCTCGCCTCGGGTACACGAGAGCCACGAGATTATCCCGGCTATGAACATTTCCTGTTCCATGTCCCAAAGGAGTTCTTGTTCGCCAAACGCCGCGACACAGCGGTTCATCGTCTGACACGACTGCTCAACCAATCATCGAGATGAACGCCCTTTTGCCCACGCTATCCAACGATGCTCTCGCCGCCGTCCACGCTGATCGTGTTGCCGGTGATCCAGCCACAGCCGGCGGAGCAGAGGGCGACGACCGCGCCCGCGACATCCTGCGGCGTCGTGATCCGCCCAGCGGGGTGCGTGCGCTGGACGTGAGCGAGCATGTCCGACGAGGTCGGGATGGCACGGAACGAGGGCGTGTCGGTGAGGCCCGCGCGGATCGTGTTGACGGTGATGCCGCAGGGCGCGAGTTCGACGGCCAGTTCGCGCACGTTCGCCTCCAACGCTGCTTTCGCCGTGCCGACCGCACCGTATCCCGGTAACACGCGATGCGCGCCGTGGCTGCTCATCGTGAGGATGCGCCCACCGCGCCCGATCAGGTCGCGTGTGACGAGGTCTTGTGTCCAGTAGACGAGCGAGAGGGCCATCACGTCGAGCGTCATCTCCATCTGGCGTGGGAAGGGCACACCACGGGCGGACGGCTCCGCGCCGACAAAACGCACGGGCGAGCCGAAGCCGAGCGAGTGGATCAGCACCCGTACGCCGCCCAGCTCGACCACCGGAGCGATCTCGTCCAGCACTTTCGCGCGGCCCTGCGCGTCGGCGGCGTTGGCGCGAATGAACCACGCGCGCCGCCCCGCCGCCTCGATCGCCGCCTTCGTCTCGTCCGCCGTCCCGCGCGATTGCCGCCGCCCGAGCGCGACGCCGACGATGTCCGCCCCTGCCTCCGCCAGCGCGACCGCACACGCCGCCCCAATCCCGCTCGACGCCCCCAACACCACCGCCCACGTCCCATTCAGCGACCCATCCCCCACCATTGAGCACAGCCCCTTCCATGAGAAACCGGATGAGCGCAGAGGACGCAGAGGACACTGAGAGGAAAATAGGAAGGAAAAGAAGCAAAGGTGTGGTCTACTATTCCGCGAGAACCGTTTACCTCTTTTGATTCTCTTGTTTCTCTCTGTGTTCTCTGGGGTCTCTGTGTTAAATCCCCCGTTACTGGCCGCGGGCGACGATGGTGGCGCCGCCATCCACTTGGATGACCTGACCGGTGATGAACGAAGCGCCTTCGGAGGCGAGGAACCAAGCCGTTTCGGCGATGTCTTCCGGTCTGCCGTAGCGGCCAGTGGGGCACAGGATGTCCCACGATCGCTTGAGCGCGTCAGGGTCATCGGATTCCGCGAGCAGCTTGTCGTTCATCGGCGTGGCGATCAGACCGGGTGCGATGGCATTGCAACGGATGTTGCGCCCGGCATACTCCGTCGCGACCTGCCGCGTGAGGGAATTGATTGCCCCCTTACACGCCGCGTATGCCGGGAAGCCGCGCAGACCGACGAGTGATTGCACCGACGAGATGTTGATGATGTTCCCGCCGCCACCGGCGAGCATCCGGCGGACCGCGATGGCGGTACCCCAGAAGACGCCGCCGAAATCTACCGCCACGCCCCGGTCGTACGTATCGCGGTCAATCTCGTGGATCGCGCCGAGGATGTTGTAGGCGGCATTGTTCACCCAGACGCCGAGCGTGCCGAGCGCGTCCGCCGCCTCCGCCGCCCGTTCAAGATCGGCGTCCACGGAAACATCGCCCTGCATGCACGCCACCGGGCCGAGCGTCATCAGCGCGGGCGTGACCGCCGCTAACTGGTCCGCATTGTTGTCGAGCACGACGACCGCGTCCCCGCCGCGCAAAAACCGCTCGCCAATCGCGTGTCCGATCCCACTCGCTCCACCGGTGACGACACAAACGCGCATCGGCCCTAACCCCCAGTCCCTTCCCCATACTGCCCAGAGGGCACCCGGAAGGGGAGCAACGGCGCGGCTTGCGCCGCATCCCTCTCGTTCCTCGCTACTCGTTACTCGTTACTCATCCGACGATGTCTTCGCCGCCATCCACACGGATGACATTGCCGGTCATCCAGCCGGTGCCCGCACCGGAAAGGGCAACGATGGCGCTGGCGACATCACTCGGCGTCGTCAGGCGGCCACCGGGATTGACACGAGCGGCGTAGTCAATCAGGGCATCGTTGCCGGGGATTTTACGGAGCGCGGGGGTATCGGTGACACCCGCCTGAATCGCGTTGACGGCGATCTTTTGCGTCGCCAGTTCGACGGCGAGCTGGCGGATATGTGCCTCCAACGCCGCCTTCGCCGCCGAAACCGCCCCGTAGGAGGGCCACGCCCGGTGCCCGCCCGCCGAGGTCATCGCCCAAACGCGTCCGCCCTCGGCGAGCAATCCGCGCGCGACGAGGTCCTGCACCCAATAAACGAGCGAGTGTGCCATCACATCGAGCGTCATGTCCATCTGCTTCTGGTTGATCACATCGTCGCCGACGAACCGCTTGAGCGTGCCGAAGGCGAGCGAGTGGAGGACGACGCGTACGCCGCCCGGCCCGATCTCGTCGGCAACCTTGTTCAGCGCTGCCATGCGGGCATCGGGGTCGGCGGCGTTGATGTTGAAGAAGCGCGCCTGCCTCCCCATCCCCTCGATTTCGCCGGTGATGCGCTCGACATTCGGCATCGTGTTGCGGCGATCGAGGTGGACGCCGAGGATATTCGCCCCGGCCCGCGCGAGGGCGAGCGAGTTCGCTTCGCCGAAGCCGCTCGACGCGCCGAGGACGAGCGCCCATGTGCCGTGCAGCGATCCATCATTGTAGGTGCCAGGAGCGGTCTTCGTGGTGGCGGTCATTTGGCGGCCTCCCCTTTGCGCGGCTTGCCGGTGGCGATCGTGATATTCGCGGCGTCCTGCGCGAACCGACTGACGCCACTGTAGTCGTCCGCGCCCATGCCGGCGGCGAGGCCACGGTCATAAAGTTCGATCGCCCGCGCCCCGATCTCAGTTGGTACGCCCAAATCCTTCGCGGCATTCAAGGCGGCGTTGAGGTCCTTGCGGAGCAGTTTCATCGAGAAACCGGGGGTGTACTCGTCCTTGAAGATTGTCCGGTCAATCCAGCTATTCAGCAGGTAATTGCCCGCCGTGGCGGTCGAAAGCACGCCCTTCACCGTTTGCGCGTCCACGCCGCCCTTGACGGCGAGGGTGAGGGCTTCGGCGTTGGCGATCATGACGGCGCTGATGATGTACTGGTTCGCCAGTTTGACCATCTCGCCCGCGCCAATCGGGCCGACATGCGTGACCGTTTTGCCGCCGGAGCCGAGCGCGTCGAGTACCGGCTTCGCCGTAGCGACCGTCGCCTCATCGCCGCCGACCATGATCGTCAGTTCACCCGTTGCGGCGCGCGGCGGGCCGCCAGAGACGGGCGCGTCCACCATGCCGACGCCCTTTTCGGCCAGTTTCGCCGCGACGTCGCGCGTGTACGTCGGCGAAACGGTGCTCATATCAATGACGACCGCACCCGCCTTCGCCCCTTCGATGATCCCGTTCGCACCGAGGGCGGTTTCGGTCAGTTCCGGGCCGTCCGGCACGCAAGTCAGAATGAAGTCCGACTGCGCCGCCGCCTCTTTCGGCGTGTCCACAATCGTCGCACCCTGCGCCGCGAGTCGCTCCGCCGAAACGCGGCTGTTGTGCGGCACGACGAGCGTGGTAAATCCCGCCTTGATGAGCGTCGCCGCAATCGGCTCCCCGAGCGCCCCTAATCCGATGACCGCAATCGTCTTCGCCATGCCGCATCCTCCTCATCTGTTTTTCGCGCATCCCATCAGTTGCGTACTGCGCAGTGTAGCCGGAAACCACGAGGTTGGGAAAGGCGGCGGAAGGGGCCGGGCAGGGCTGTTGCAAAGTCAGGAAGCGGTAA
>JBBSFO010000385.1:0-5425 GCA_038238655.1 Thermomicrobiales bacterium
CGGGCGGTACTCGCTACGCTCGAACAGGGCATCGCGGCGATCCTCGACAGCGAGGACTTCGCCGGATACCTCCGCATGCTCGCGCACTTCCATCAGTACTCGCCGAATAATGTCGTGCTCATCCATGCCCAGCGCCGCGACGCCACCCACGTCGTCGGGTATCGGACGTGGCAAGCGCTGGGGCGGCAGGTGAAGAAGGGGGAGCGCGGTATCCGCATCGTCGTTCCCTACCGTACGCGGGTCGCGCAGGAGGAGGAAGGGCAGCGGGTGGAGAGCATCGCGGGATGGGGAGTGCGGACGGTCTTTGACATTGACCAGACGGTGGGGGAACCGGTCGCCGCTCCGCCGATCCACGGCGCACTCACTGGCGACGTGACGATGGCGGCGATCGTCCGGGAGGAACTGATCGCTTGGTTACGGCGGGAAGGCGTGACGCTCCTGTGGAAGAATACCGGGCGGGCAAACGGGTATTACCTATCCCGCACCCCCGAGATCGCCATCCACCATCATCTGACCGGGATACGGGAATTGAAGACGCTCGTGCATGAGGCAGCACACTTCGCCGCCGACCATTGCGGCGGGGTGCGCTGGGAGGATGCGGAGACAGTGGCGGAATCGAGCGCATACGTCGTGCTGGCACACTTCGGCATGGACACAGGCGGTTACAGTTTCGGATACGTGGCACACTGGGCGCGGGAGATGGCAGTATTCCGTCGCAACCTCGCGGCGATCCAGCAGGTCGCCCATCAGCTCATCGTGGCGATTGCAGAAACGGGCCAGCATTCCGTGGCCGTGTAGTGAACGCCGCTGACGAAGAGGGCCGCCGCCCCCGGCGACGTGGGGCGGCGGTAGGCGAACATGGAACGAGGAGACGAAATGCACAGCGAAGAATTCCCTACGGACATCGCGAGCCTACCATGGGATACGGAGACGATGGACATCCGCTGCGAGCGGAGCGACGGCGGTACGTACTTCAACATCGCGCAACGGGTGCGCCATCATAGCCCGACTGGGATGGAATGGGGCTACGCGGGATCGGGGCCTGCGGACTTTGCGCTCAACATCCTCAATCTCTTCCTCCCCGCCGGTACGGATGGTTGGGAAGGCGTCCGGTGCTGGGATAAGAACGTCGTGAGCAGGATAACATGGATGCTCCATCAGGATTTCAAGTTCGCTTTCGTCGCTGCGCTGCCAAATGAGGGAGGCGTGATCGAAGGCCTGCGGATTCGCGCGTGGATCGCCGCGATGACCGCAACCGACTATGCGGTTTTCGGCGTGGCGCGCGATGAGCAGGGGAGGGAATATGAGTGGCTTCACGACGACGGGTATGACACTGTAGCCGTAGCCGAGGCGGAGGCAGCAGTGCTGACGAAGACAACCACCGATTCCGATCTCGTGGGATTCACCGTGCGCCGCGTGGTCAATGTTCGTTGATTGCGCAAACAGTTCGGGGAGCGCAGCGCGGCTGCCGATGCCGTTGCCAGGTGCGCCACCCGATCCATCCCTCAAAGCCGACGAACGTCGCGCCAGCGAGTACACGCCACGGAGCGGCGATCGCTGCTCCGTAGAATACAAGCCCCAGATGGAGACCGGCGAGGTCCGTTAGCAGGGCAGTTGCCGTCGCGCTCGCACCCGCAACGTTGCGGGTGGACCATGCACCGTAACACCCGCAGGGGGCCGCACGCTGTGCGACCAGTAGATATGTCTGCACGACGGTCAATGCCGCGAGCAGGGTGAAGAGGAACGCCGCGATGAACCGGGGCATGATACCAGCGACAAGCGCCACGGCGAGAACGATCTCACACTACGGGAACAGGCGGCTGACCGCGCCGACTCCCCACGCGGGGAGCAGCCGCTGCTGTCGTAGAATAGCCGCGAACAGGGCGGGCTGCTCCGCCTTGGCGAGCCCGGCGACGCCGAGCATCGCCGCGAAATAGAGCGTCAGCGCGAATCGGAGGAGTGCCATCCGAAGCCGCTACTTCTTCTTCAGGAATTCCGACACGCGTTTCCCTTCGCGTGCGATATGAGAGGGGCCGGGCGTCGCGCGTTGCGCCCCCGTATGCCCGGGCGCGGGATGCGGCGCGTCGTTGCGAAAGGCGACCTGTAGGCGCGTTTTGTTGGGGTCGAGATGCGCGTAGGGCTTGAGTGACAGATGTAGTTTCCGCTTTGTGAGGGGATGAGCGACCGGTCCTTCGTCGCCGCCCAAGCGCTTCTTCCATTCGGCGATGGTGTCGCCACCAGGATAGGTCTTCCCGTCCGTGCCGACAAGCTGGTAGTCGGGATCGCCGTCGCGGAAGGGGTTAACTTTGATGTCCTCCATGTCTTTCCTCCGTTAGTAGCCGGCCGGGCACGGAATGCCGGTATTGAAGAGGTACCACTCCGAGCAGTCCACGTCGTAGAATGCATCGAGCAGTTTCTGATCGCGATAGATCGTCCACGAACCATCCTCATTCTGCAAACACAACTCTTCGGCGATCACAACTCGGACTGTGTCGCAAAGTTGATAGCCTGGTGGCGGTGGACCGGCGACGGGCGGCGGGTAGCCAAAACCGCAGTCTGCGCCAACAGGCGGCGCTTTCGCAAGTTCGCGCGCCACCGGTATGAAGGCGACGAGGCCTGCGGTTGCTTTGAGGAACGTTCTTCGTGTCAGCGTTTTCATGCTTCGATTCCTCCATCTCATGAAAACCATCCGTACCTGCGCCCGCCGGGCCTGACGCATGTACCATCCGCTTCTCCGTCTCGGCATTCATCGCCCCGCTATTTACATATGCAAACATCATGCCATAATCATTCATATTTATGAATGATCTTATCTGTCGCGCTGTTCTTACCGCGACCTGGGCAGGACGAATGAGTGATGAGCCAATGCTGACGATGACACTGTACCGTAATTACGGTACAATGGAGATATTACTCGAAGAGATTCTTACGGAGGAAAGATGCCATGGTCACGATCATCGCCCGATTTACCACCCCGACGCTCACTGCGACGCCCGCGTCCCTCGAAACTCTTGCCGCAGCAGGCATCGCGCCATCTACGTTACTCGCCCGGCACTTCGCGGGGGAGTGGGGCGGGGATGCCGACAACGCGCGGGTCAATGAGCAATATCTGCGCGACGGTGAGGGGATGCCCCTGAGTGTCTTCGCCGACGTGCCGGGCGGGCCGGTGTGGGTGATCTCGCACATCGGGTACGGTCAGGATTCGTACACGACGATGTTGCTTCCGGGGGAATATTAGTAGGAGCGGGGGTATTCGATGGCGATGTATCGGCTGACGATCACTGGGGAATGGGATACGGGGACGGACGACCTGCCGGTAGCACGGGCGGCATGCGAGTTCGCTGCGGAGAATAGCGTCGAGGCGATGGACGCGGCGCGCGCCATCGTCGCGGCCCTCCTCGGCGATGATGAGGATCAAGCGGAACACGCCAGTCCTCTGCCGCAGTGGGGCGCGTCGGATGGCTTGACGGTCGCATTGGTGGGGGTACTCGCGGTCGAGGTGCGCTACTTGGAGTCGCACGACCGTGCCCCGCACGATCTTCACTGGACCGCTGACTGAGGGCGTACGTTGCGTCGCTAGATTGTTCGGAGGATGAGGAGCAGCGCGATCCCGATCACGAATAGCGCCAAACCCCTACCGATGAAGTCTTCGGATCTCGCCGCTTCATCGCGGATTTCATCGGATATACCATGTGTCTCATAGTCCTGCATCGGTGATCCTGCCTTTGTTGTGATACTTATAAACCGTGTTCTTATAAGCCGTAGACGATCCGACTGCAAGTCGCCACCGTTGCGGCATGGACGAGATTGTCATGACCCTCGGGAAGCGAATTCGAGCGCTGCGACGGCTCACCGGCCTATCGCAAGAGAAGATGGCGATGAAGGCGGGACTGGATCGGACGTACTACGCGGGGATCGAACGGGGCGAGCGGAACCCGTCGGTGAAGCAGTTGGCGAAGATCGCCGTCGCGCTGGAGATACCGATCAGCGCGCTATTCGCGGAGGCCGAGCAAGGGCAGTGTCTGGGAGACATATCCCCAAACTGAGGCCGTACTATGCACATAGTAAAGACCGAGCCGTCGTGCTGAACCGTATGCGTCGATGCGATATGCCACGGTGTTGATGATTTGCGGTGTCGGCACATGATTTTCGCCGCTGATTGGGCTAATCAGCGAAGGGCTTCGCTGGCGCGACTAAGCGCGACGGACGACAGCGAACCGATCCTATCAGAACGGCGGATCGCCGTCCCATGGGAAAAGGGGAGTCGCCATAATCGCTCATTGTCGGTTAAGAAACCTTATGCGACAACATTTACGGGATCGCTTCTCTGGCTCGGAGAGCTTCTCAGGTGAAGGATCGCGTTGATCGCCCAAGTGATGCCAGCGCCGATGAGTGACATTATGGAGACATTACTCGGACGTTTCGGGTGATTTCCGGCGGAGGATGCCATGGCAGTTGCACATGTGACCGATACACTGATCATCCAGGCCCACCGCGAGGCGATGCGCGTTTCGCCTGCGGAGGGGGCAATGGCGCTCTGCGATGTGCTTACCCCTCGGCTCGCCGCCTATGTCACGAGTGTGGACGCGACGCGCACAGTGGCGCTGGGCCCAGGGCGAGACCGGCCCGCCTGCGCGCCGCCTACGAGATCGTGCGACTCCTCACGAGTGCGCACGAATCCCCTGAGACGATCCAGGCCTGGGTCCTCGGCATGAATCCCGTCCTGGATGACCGCTCGTCGGCGCGGGCCCTACACGAGGGCGATCACGCGGGCGCGCGGGCAGCGGCGGTCGCATTCCTCGCCGAGGGATGACGCTGCACGCCGTGCCACCCCCGGCGTCACCAATCTTCCGGGTGACGCGAGGAGATACTGGGTCGCCTGTCGATCCCTCTCGCACGATGCCAGTCGTCCCTACTCACCCTGTTGTGTACACTGACAGGCAATGGATGAGGACGGAGAATCTTGAGCGGGATAAAGTATCCTCCTTGACGGGGGATATCCTGTCCCCCATACTCGTGCCGTATTGTCGTGGATGAAGGGAGGGACAGATGAAGGAGCGGCAGCGCGCCAAGTTGAGCACGACCGTGGACCCGGAGTTGCTCGACGCGGTGGATCGGTTTGTGGCGGAGCACGCGGAGACGCACCGGAGCCAAGTGATCGATGAGGCATTGCGGCTCTGGGCGGCGCGTGAGCGCGAGCGCGCCATCGAGGCGCAGTTCGCCCCACTCTGCTCGGCGCAGGAGCAGGAGGAGCACGCCGCCTGGAAGCGGCTGCGGCGGTCGGCGGCGACACGGCTCTTTCGAGCCTCGTGAGTGCCGGGACGCAGTGGCCCCGGCGTGGAGAGATATGGTGGGCGTTCACGCCCGGCCAGCCGGACGACCCGCACCAACCCCGCCCGGTGCTGGTGCTCTCGGTCGATGCACG
>JBBSFO010000386.1:0-5412 GCA_038238655.1 Thermomicrobiales bacterium
GATGGTGGCGCGGCGAGCCGGGCTGACCCTCGCGATCAGCGTGTTCGTCGGCATCGTCTTCGCCTGCCACCCGAACGCCCGCACCCTCTTGAAGCCCGCGCCGGAGGCGATGGGCTATCAGTCCGTCGTCTTCGGAGAATACGCGCGCGGCGGCAACGGCCACATGCCCCGCCTCGCGCCCCACACCGCACGCGACCACGCGACCGCAACTCTGCCGGAGAAATTGCGCGCCGTCTGCGAGCACAGCGCGATCGAGTTCTTCGAGATGGGCAAGTTCCTCGTCTTTGGCGCGCTGCTCGCCTCGCTTCTGCAGGCGCTCGTGCCGCGACAAACGCTGCTCGGCATCGGGCAATCGCCCGTCAAGAGCGTGCTGGTGATGGTCGCGCTCGCGGTGCTGCTTTCTGTCTGCTCAACGGTGGACGCCTTTCTCGTTCTCACCTTCGCTGGGACGTTCACATCGGGCGCGCTGCTCGCCTTTCTCGTCTTCGGACCGATGGTGGACATTAAGAGCACGCTAATGTTTTTGACGGTCTTCCAGCGGCGCGCGGTCGCCCTGATGATCGTCCTCGCCGCACTACTCGTCCTGCTCGCGACGATCTTCATTAACCTCAATTTCGCCTAACTTTGCAGATACGATCATCCTTCTCCGAGAGCGGACGCCAACGTACTGCCCGGAGGTTGACAGACGCCGCTGCGTACGGTCTACTGCGGCATGCGATAGATGACTTTGTTGCGTTTGTTAGTGAATAATCCTGAGGGGGCCGATGGTTCTTCCGATTGTCCAACGTGACGACCTGCGACGCGCCGTATGCGCGCGGATCAACACGCAACCGCTTCCTGCTGCAGTCGTCTTCAACAGTCATATCACCGGTCTGGCAGTGGCGCGCTCGCTCGGGCGGCGCGGCGTGCCGGTGATCGCGCTCGACCGCGATCCCAAAGGCTACGCGCTGGCATCGAAATACGCCACCGTCACCGCGCTCTGCCCGAACGTCCTCGAAGACGAGGAAGGGTTTATTCGCTACCTTCTCGACCTCGGCGCGATGCTGGACCGCCCCGGCATTTTGTATCCGACAAACGACGAGTGGGTGCTTGCCGTGAACCGGCATCGCGAGCGACTCGGGCGCTCCTTCATCATCCCGTTTTCCGGCCCTGACATCGTCGAACCGGTGCTCGACAAGGCACGGCTCTACGGAACAGCGCGCGAACTCGGCATCCCGATCCCCCGCACCTGGGATCTCGGGCGCGAAGACCTGGCGCGGGTCTCGGCGGCATTGCCCTACCCCTGCATCGTCAAGCCGACCGAGCAGCGGTCGTTCTACGATGTCTTTGGCGATAAGGCGTGGCGCATCGGCTCGCCGGCAGAGTTCCGCGCGGCGCTCGACCGCGCAGCGGGGCATCCGCTCGTCGCGCAGGAGATCGTCGGGCAAGGGTTGACGGACTTCTACTCCGTTTGCTCCTACATTGGCAATGACGGCGAGGCGCACGGCACGTTCGTGGGCCGGAAACTGGAGCAATATCCACCCGATTTCGGCACCGGTTGCCTAGTCGCAGCGGAAGGCCCGGCAGCCATCGCGGAGCGCGGCGTGCAGATTCTCAAGGCATTCGGCTATCGCGGCATTTCGGAGGTCGAGTTCATCTACGACGCGCGCGATGGCGAGCACAAACTGCTCGATGTGAACACGCGTGTTTGGAAGTGGATCGGCCTGCCAATCGCCGCCGGTGTGGATTTGCCGTGGCTGGCGTATGCGGATGCGACTGGAGTGCCGGAGATCGCACCGCCCGCCCGTGAAGGGCTGATCTGGACCTATGCCAAGGATTACATCGCTCTGCGGCTCACCGGGAAGGGCGGGGAAACCGCCGCGTATCTGCCAGAGGAGGCGTGGACGGCGCTGTTCGCGGGGGAGACCCGAAACGTCGTTGACGCGGTGATTGATCCCGACGATCCCGCCCCAGCGGCGCGCATGATGACCAATATCTTCAACCCGACGCCCTATTTTTGCGCGTGCTGACCGGCACGACGGATACACGAAGGATACCAGTGATGACCGAAACAACGACGCCGCGCGTGGGTTTCTGGCTGCCGACCTTCGGCGGCTGGTTACGCAATGTCGAGGATGAAGGGATGCCCGCGACCTGGGAATATTGCCAGGCGGTCGCGCGCCGCGCCGAAGCGCTCGGCTTTTCCACAACGCTCATCGCGGAATTGAACCTAAACGATATTAAAGGCCCCGCTGAGCCGGTGCTCGAAGCGTGGTCAACGGCGGCGGCGCTGGCGGCGACCACCGAGCGGCTGGAAATCATGGCGGCCATCCGGCCCGGCTTCCGCAATCCGGCCATCGTCGCGAAGATGGCGGCGAATATTGACCGTGTCTCGCACGGCCGGTTCACGCTCAATGTCGTTTCCGCGTGGTGGGCGGAAGAGGCGCGGCAATACGGGATGCAGTTCGTCGAGCACGACGAGCGGTATGCTCGCACCGATGAATTTCTCGCCGTGCTCAAGGGGATGTGGACGCAGGAACGGACAACGGTAGCGGGGAAGCACGCCCGTGTGGAGGAAGCATACCTCGCACCGAAACCGGTGCAGCAGCCGTGGCCCCGCCTGTATGCGGGTGGTGAGTCGCCTGCCGCGAAAGAATTGATCTCGCGCGAGTGCGATGCCTACCTGATGCACGGCGACGATCTGGAGACGGTGCGCGGCAAGATCGCGGAGATGCGCGAGCGCGCGGCGGCGCGCGGCAAGACGATGACCTACGGCATGGCCGCGTACATCATCTGCCGCGACACCGAAGAAGAGGCGCAGGCGGAGCTTGCCCGGATTACGGATGTCAAGGAAACGGCAGGCTACGCGGGGTTCAAGGACTTCACGACGATGTCGCAGCTCGAACGCGAATTGACGCTGCGCGATTACTCGGTCTCGAACCGGGGACTCCGACCGAACCTCATCGGCACGCCGGAGCAAATTGCCGAGCGAATGCGGGACTATGCGGACGCGGGCCTTGATCTTTTCCTGATCCAATGCAGCCCGATGCTCGAAGAGATCGAACGGATCGGTACGCAGGTGCTTCCGCTGCTTCGCGAAGCGCCGACCGCTCGCGTGTTGGTCGGGGTGCCCGCCGGGATGCACGAGGAGCGCGCCACGTGAGCACCGCCACCTTCACCACAGTACCCACATCGGCAACCGCAACCGCTACCCTCTTCGATGCGCGCCGCTCCACCCGGAAACTTGGCCCGGCGATCTTTTCACCGACGCTGATCAAAGACCTCGCCGCCGCGACGCATTCCATGCCCTCGGCATTCAATGCGCAACCCTGGCATGTTGTCGTCCTCCGGGAGCGCAACGCCGCGTTCTGGGATCGGATCGAGGAAACATTCGCGGTGCGGCTCGACGGCGATCGGCGGGCGCGGTATCTCGCCCGCGCGTCGGGGATGCGCCACGGCGGGATGACGCTGCTGATCTTCGAGGACTTTGCCCGCAGCGCGCCGCGCGATGGACTCACCGACGCGGAAACGCGCGATCAGGCGAGCCAGAGCCTCGGGATGGTCCAACTCGCATTGTGGCTAACGATTACGGCGCACGGACTCGATACGTCGTTGCAGCACTGGCACGCGCTCATCGAGGATGTCGCCCGCGACTTCGTCGGCCTTCCGCCGGATGGGTACCGACTCGTCTCGCTCATGCCGGTCGGCGAGCGCGCCGAGCCACTGCCGCCGCGCGAGGAAGCGGTCGGGCGGTTCTCCGCAGAAACCGCCGCACTCGTCGCATCGCGCTGACAAGGGACCGGCGTGCCCTCGTAATGGACTGGCACGCGAGCATCAGCCCAACAGATCGAAATCCGTCCGGTAGCGGTTCGCATTGAAGACGCCCGCCGCTTTCGCCCCATCCACCGCCAGCCCGACGCCGCTCACGAAGCTCGCTTCGTCCGAGGCAAGGAAGAGCGCGGCCTGCGCCACCTCTTCGGGCGCGGCCATCCGGGGCGTCGGGCACGCGGCCACCGCCCGCCGGATGAACTCCTCGCGGTCCATACCAGGTGGCAACCCCTGCCAGATCATCGGCGTGTCAATCGGGCCGGGGCAGACTGCGTTCACTCGTACCCGCTGATCGGCATAGGCAAGGGCGAGCGACTTCGTCAGCCCCATCACGCCATGCTTGGTGGCGACGTAGAGCGGATCGGCAGGCCGCCCGATCAAACCGCCGTTGGACGACATATTGACGATCGCGCCACCGTTCGGGTTGTTCAAGAAGTGCGGCAGGGCATACTTGCAACCAAGAAAGACCCCCTTGAGATTGACCGCGATGACACGATCGAAGTCTTCTTCGCTGCGGTCGAGGATCGAGCCGGGCATCCCGATTCCGGCATTGTTGAAGATGATGTCGAGCTTCCCGTATCGCTCGACCGCGCCGTCCACCAGCCGCTGCATGTCGGCGCCCGATGTGACATCCGTCCGCAGCGAACCAGCCTCGCCACCCGCCCCGGTGCATTCCTCAGCGACCTGCCGCACGCCCGCCTCATCCAGGTCGCCGATCATCAGCCGCGCGCCCTCGCTCGCGAACAGCCGCGCGCTGGCCCGCCCGATCCCCGATGCCGCCCCCGTGATCACCGCTACTTTGCCCGCAAGTCGCATCATCCACCCCTTTGCATACACACTCGACCGCCGCCCGCACATGGGCAGCAGGAATGCATCGTACACCGACGACTACAGAGGTAGGCAAGCACTTCTCCTTCTTCGCTCGACTTACTGTATGAGTAGGGAATGGCGGAGGAGTGCACGAGCGGGCTCGGGCAGACGCGACAGGGGCGATACGGTCAGCCGACCGGTTTATCCTCTGCGGGCGATGGTGATGATCTCCGGGCTGGTGTCGGTCGGCGGGTGCCCGGCCCAGTCCCCGAACTGCTCCTCGATCAGCAGGTCTGCGGCGGACAGGAGCGCAGACAGCGACGCCGCGTCGAGGAACCGGAGCGCACCGCAACTCACCTTTGGACGGTCCCAACCGGGACTGGTGAACGTGCTGACGCTCCGGACGACGTCCCCCACGACCGGCGTCTCCACCCGGTACTCGCATCGCACAATGGCACCGGTCGCATCGGTCACCTCACCGCTGTAGCGCTCCGGCCAGCATTCCCACGCGCGGACCAGCGGGTTGCGCGTCTCGAACGCGAAATGACCGCCCTTACTGAGCGCCAACCGGATCGCGGCAAACGCGACGCGGAGCTCGTCGTCCGCGACGAACTCCTGGAAGGCATGGCCAGTCATGACGATCAGGTCGAACTGCTGATCCCACCCGACCGACGAGAGGTCGCCGTGGACCCACTCGATGTCCGACCGCCGACGCGCCTGGTTGAGCATACCCTTCGCGGGATCAAGGCCGCAGAGCCGTCCGGTATGACCGGACTCTCGCGCCAGGCGCAACAA
>JBBSFO010000387.1:0-5389 GCA_038238655.1 Thermomicrobiales bacterium
ATGCCGGAGGCGCAACTGGCGCGGGAAGCCGAACTCTGCTACGCCGTGCTCGCGCTCGCCACCGATTACGACGTCTGGCACGAGAGCGCGGAGCAGGTGAGCGTCGAAATGGTCGTCCAGAACCTGCTGCGTAATGTCGCGACCGCGCAGGAGATCATCCGCCGCGTTGTGCCGCGCATTGCGCCGGACCCGGACGATGCGTGTGCGACCGCGTTAGCCGGGGCGCTGATGACGGAACCGGCGCGCGTGCCAGCGGATGTCCGCGCCCGGCTTGGTATCCTCGTGGACAAGTATCTGCCGCGCGCTGACGGCGGCGGGGAGGATACGGCGTGACGACATTTTTCGGACGCATGCGGCGGGCGGAACTGCAACTGCTCTTTTTGCCCGCCGCGACCGCCGTCATCGGTTTGTTGATCCTCGTGACCGTCCGTACCGGCATCGCGCGCTGGGGTTGGCAGGACATGAGCGTTGGGTTGGCGGTCGTCTTCGCTTTTTACATTGTCTCGCTGCTCTTTTCCGCCGTCGGGTTTTCGGGCGACGAACTGCTCTTTCCGATCACGGCGGCGCTCGCCAGCCTCGGCTTCCTGATGATCCAGCGACTTGGCCCGGCAGTCGCACCGAGCGCGCATCTGGGCGAAAAGCAGTTGATCTACCTCGTCGTCGCGCTCACGCTGATGACCGCGATTGCGATCGGCATGAAGCGGCAGCATCTCCGGCTCATGCGTGACTACAAGTATTCGTGGGCGCTGGTCGGCATCCTGCTCACTGCTGCGGTGATGGTCTTCGGCGTCGAGATTAACGGCGCGCGGCTCTGGTTCAATCTCAAATTTTTCTACTTCCAGCCTGCGGAATTGCTGAAGATTATTCTCGTGATCTTCTTCGCTGCATACCTGAGCGAGAAGCGCGAGTTGCTCAACGCCCCCTACGTGCTCGGGCGGCTGCGCCTGCCGCCGTTACCCTATCTCCTGCCGATGGTCACACTCTGGGGATTGTCGCTGATGATCGTCGTCGTCGAAAAGGACCTCGGGCAAGGGTTGCTGATTTTCGGCGTCTTTCTCGCGATGCTCTATCTGGCGAACGGCAAGATTGGCTACGTGCTCGGCGGTCTCGTTGCCTTTTGTATCGGCGCCTACGTGCTGTATCGGATTTTCCCGCATGTGCAAGTGCGCGTGCAGATTTGGCTCGATCCGTGGTCGCGGGGGCAGGGGACGGGGTCGCAACTCGTGCAGTCGCAATACGCCCTCGCCTCGGGTGGCATCTTTGGGTCGGGCCTCGGGCTGGGCGATCCGACGAATATCCCGCTTGTCCAGACCGACTTCGTTTTTTCCGCTATCGGAGAAGAACTGGGACTGCTCGGCACCATCGCGTTGCTGATCTTTTACCTGTTTTTCGTGTATCGCGGCATCCGCATCGCGCTCGACGCCGTGGACGATTTCAGCCGCTATCTCGCGGCGGGCCTGACCGCAGTGCTCGGGTTGCAGGCATTTATCATTATCGGAGGCACGATGGGGCTTTTTCCGCTGACGGGGATCACGCTGCCGTTTATTTCGTACGGCGGCAGCTCGCTCCTTTCGAACTTTATCATCGTCGGCATGCTGCTCGCGATTTCCGCGATGAAACCGGGCCGCGCCGTCGCGATTCCGGGGGTGCCGACATGACACGCGGGCAACGGGGCGCGATCCGGCTCTTCGCGGCGCTCGCGCTTGTCGGTGTGCTCGCTATCGGGATCATCGCGCGGAGGGACCACATCTGGTTGCTCTGCATGGCGCTCGCGGTGCCGTTCACCGCTGTCGCGCTTTGGCGCGGCGCACCGCGCGATGAACCACTCTTCAACCGCACCGCGCAGAAACTGGCGCACATCCTCCTAACCCTGTTCGTGTTGCTCAGTATGCAACTCGTTCGGGCGCAAATTGTCACGTCCGGTGCGACGCAGATCCGGAGCGAAGATACGCCGCTCGGCGTCGTGCGCAACCCCCGTCTGCTCGACGCGCAGTTGCAGGCGCTCCGCGGCGAGGTGTATTCGTCGGACGGCGTCAAGATCGTCGGACGCGATGTGCGACCCGATAAGACGGTGCAGCGCACGTATCCGTTCCCGGTGGCGGACTATCTCGTCGGCTACTACAACCCCGTACGCTACGGCACGAGCAATGTGGAGTTTGCCTACAACGCACAGTTGAGCGGACGGACGGATGCCGATCCCGCGAAGGCGCTCGAATGGTCGCTGCTGCATCAGCCCGCGCAAGGTAATGATGTGATTCTGACGATCAATGCCGCATTACAGCAGCAGGCGACGAATCTGCTTGGCAACCGGAACGGCTCGATCGTGCTGCTCGACGCAAAGACCGGCGCAGTGCTGGCGATGGTTTCCAATCCGCATCTCGATCCGGCGGGTCTGGCCTCGGTGCCGGGCAATAACCCCGCCGCGTATTGGGACGCACTACGGAACAACCCGAACTCGCCTTTCGTGCTGCGCCCGACGCAGGGGTTGTACACGCCCGGCTCGATCTTCAAAACGATCACCGCCGCTGCCGCGATTGACTCCGGCAAGGCGCGACCGGACACGAAGTACGAGGATCGCGGCTTCTACAACATCGAAGGGTTCCAGTTGCAGGAAAAGAATATCCCGAAGGGGCGCGAAAGCCAGCAGTCGTGGACGCTCGAAGAAGGGTATCAGTGGTCCCTCAATGTCGTGTTCGCGCAGGTCGCGGCGCGGACGCTCGGCGGTCCGCTCCTGAGTGAGTACGCGAAGCGGTTCGGTTTTGGCGAGGAGATTCCCTTCGACCTCGGTACGAACCCGAGTCGCGTCAGCACGCGGCCCGATTTCCTGCAAAGTGGGCCTGCCGTCGCCGAAACCGGATTCGGGCAGGGTGAACTGCTCGCGACGCCGCTCCAGATGGCACTCGTCGCGGCCTGCATGGTGGACGACGGCAAGGAGATGGAGCCGTATCTGGTTTCGGCGATTCGCCGGCCGGACGGCACGATTGCCGATCAGCACACACCGAAAGTGTGGAAGGAACCGATCCGCGCCGAAACCGCCGTGCAGATGCGCGCGATCATGGAAAACTCCGTCGCGAACGGCTACGCGAACACGGCGGCGATCCCCGGCGTAAAATCCGGTGGCAAGACTGGCACCGCCGAGGTGCCGAACGGCCAGCCGCATGCCTGGTACATCGGCTATGCCCCCGGCAAGACGACGACCTACGCCATCGCCGTCCTCATCGAGAATGGCGGCGAAGGCTCGACCGTCGCCGCGCCCATCGCCAAGCAAATCCTGCAAGCGACGCTCGCCTACGACGCGAAGAAATGAAGCGAGCGCCCGAAACAACGTGCGATGCCGCACCCGTGATTTGCTACAATGCTCGCATGAAAAATGGCGATACGCTCCCAACCATGACATTCGAGACGCAACAGAACTGGGAAGCGTGGCTCGAAGCACACCACGCGGAGACCCAGGGGATTTGGCTGAAGATCGCCAAAAAAGAGGCGGGTGTTCCTTCCGTTACGTATGCGGAAGCAATCGAGGTTGCTCTTTGTTTCGGCTGGATTGACGGGCAGAAGGCCGCATTCGATGCCGCTTTCTGGTTGCAAAAATTCACGCCGCGCCGCCCTAAAAGCATCTGGTCACGCGTTAATCGCGACAAAGCGATGGCGCTGATTGCCGAAGGCCGAATGCGACCGGCAGGGATGGAGCAGATCGAGCAGGCGAAGGCGGACGGTCGCTGGGACGCGGCATATCAGTCGCAGCGCGCAATGACGTTTCCCGACGATTTTCAGCGCGCATTGGACGCGAATCCGCGTGCAAAGGAATTTTTCGCCACGCTGAACAGCGGTAATCGGTACGCCATCCTGTTTCGGATCGAAACGGCCAAGCGCAGTGAAACGCGCGCCGCGCGAATCGAGAAGTTCATCGCAATGCTGGCGAATCACGAAAAGATTCACCCGTAGCATCCGCCGACAGATCGGCGGATAATGCAACGCGATCCCTGTGGCGGATCGCCTTGTGACGTGCCGATTCGATGCGTGCTACCGGAGTGTCTCGCTTAACAAGTACCCGGTACGGGCGTTGTAGATATCGAACACTATTGTGTAGGACTTGGGCTGTTGGCTGCCCGGTGCCGCTACCGTCCCTGACTCATTGAGCTGGACAACGCAGACCAACTCATTCGTGTCGAATCCCACGTTGAGCGATAGCGTACTCGCTACCTGTGCGACGGTAAGGAAACGTACGCTCGTAATCACTGGCGCTGGCACCTCCGGATGGTTCTTGATACGCACCTGCGCGATGTAATTACGCGCGTCCTGCTCTGTGAATGTGGCCGCTTTCGGATCGGTTGTCTTCAGTGTCGGCGTGATGGCTGGAATTCCCTCTTGCGGGCCGACAGTGGGTGGAACGACGGTGAAATTCGGTTTGGGGAAAGGCGCAGTGCCAGGCGGTGGGGAAGGTGGGGGCGGGAACGTGGCCTGCCTACTCGTGGCCGCTCGCCCGACGACCGTTGTATAGCCGATTACTCCTACACCGAGGAGAAGTATCATTCAGCATAGACCGACCAGCGTAGCGTTGCGACGTTGCATAGATTTCCTCCTTACGGCATCTACGGTCGCTCACTACGTATAACCGTTCAGGAGGCACCCGACCCGGATAGAGGGGCGCGTGCAGGTCGGGTTGTCGGATCGGTCTGTAGGAAGTCTAGCCCTGGGTCTTGCGGGGATCGAGGGCGTCGCGCAGCCCGTCCCCGATGAAGTTGATGCTCAACACCGTCAGGAAGATCATCAGCCCCGGTCCTACCGCCATCCACCACGCGATGTCCAGAAAGTCCCTGCTCTCGCTCAACAACCTGCCCCACGTCGGTACGTCCGGCTCAAAGCCAATCCCCAAAAAGCTCAGCGTGCTTTCCGCGATGATCGCCGCCCCAACCCCCAAACTCGCCGCCACGATCACCGGCGAGAGCACGTTCGGCAGGATGTGCTTGACCATGATCGCCCCGTTCCGCGCCCCCATCGCCCGCGCCGCCTCCACAAACTCCTTCTGCTTCACACTCAAAAACTCCGCCCGCACCAGCCGTGCCGTCGGCATCCACGCCAGCCCCCCGATCACCAGCACGATGATCAGAAAGACCCCCAGGATCGGCCCGAACGCCGCCCGCATCGTGTCCCGGAACAGATACACCACCAGCAAGAGCAAGGGCAGCACCGGCAGCGCCAGGAACAGGTCGGTCAGCCGCATCAGCACGCTATCCGTCGCACCCCCCGAGAAGCCCGCCAACGCCCCGATCACCACCCCGACCGTGATCGCCACCAGCGTCGCGCACAACCCCACCGATAGGCTGATCCGTCCCCCCCAGATGATCCGCGCCAGGAGGTCCTGCCCCAGGTCGTTGGTCCCCACCGG
>JBBSFO010000388.1:0-5367 GCA_038238655.1 Thermomicrobiales bacterium
CAACGCCGCCCTGCTCGGCCAGTGGCAGAGCCTCGGCATCAAGTACGAGCAGGCGACGTGGGATGGCACCAAAAACAAGGAAGGCAAGCCGGTCAAGCGCGCGCTGACTGCGGACGACATCGCCGCCCTCCGCCCCTTCCATTGGGGCTACGAGTTCGACCAGATCCTCAACGAGCGCGGCGGCTTTGATGCGATCATCACCAATCCGCCGTGGGAAATCTTCAAGCCGCAGGCGAAGGAGTTCTTCGCGCAGTATTCGTCGCTGGTGACGAAGAACACGATGACGATCAAGGAGTTCGAGGAGCATCAGACAGAGGCGCTCCGGGATGCCGACGTTCTTCAGGGCTGGCTTGCCTACGCGAGCCAGTACCCGCATCAGAGCGCCTGGTACCGCTCCGCGAAGCAGTACGCGAACCAGATTTCCGTCGTCAACGGCAAGAAGGCGGGCACGGACATCAACCTCTACAAACTCTTCACCGAGCAGTGCTACAACCTGCTCCGGCCGGGCGGGCAGTGCGGCATCGTCATCCCCAGCGGCATCTACACCGACCTCGGCACGAAGCAACTGCGCGAGATACTCTTCTCGAAGACGCAGATCAGCGGCCTTTTCTGCTTCGAGAACCGCCGGATGATCTTCGAGGGCGTGGATAGCCGGTTCAAGTTCATCGTCCTGACCTACGGCAAGGGCGGCAGCACCGCGACCTTCCCCGCCGCCTTCATGCGCCACGACGTCATGGAACTGGAACGCTTCCCGCAGGAGGGCGCACTCGATCTCTCCGTCGCACTGATCCGCCGCCTCTCGCCCGATTCGCTCTCGATCATGGAGTTCAAGAACGCGACCGACGTGCAGATCGCGGAGAAGATGCTGCAATTCCCCCTGCTCGGAGAAAAGATCGAAGGCACATGGAACCTCGCCTTGACTCGCGAGTTCGATATGACGAACGACAGCCATCTCTTCCACACCGCGCCGGGGCCGGGCCGCTTGCCGCTCTACGAAGGCAAGATGATCCACCAGTTCACCAGCAATTGGGCGCAACCTAAATATTGGTTGGACGAGGAGGAAGCACGGGCCGACCTTCTACGAACACGTCTCGCAAAGATTAAGAAGATGGCGAGCGACGCGCGCCTCGGCAACGCGATTGACTACGCCTCGATCAAATTGGATTACGAATCGTATCGCTTAGCATTCCGCGACGTAGCACGCAACACCGACGAACGCACAATGATTATGACTATGTTGTCGCCAAACGTCTTCTGTCCGCATACGATAAGTTTGGAAGCGGTGTTCGCTGACAAAATGCATGACGGTCAACTCGCATTGAATACTATGGCATTGCCTCCTCTTGTTAAGCTCTATGTAGCGGCAGTAATGAACAGTTTCGTCGTGGATTGTGCAGTGCGAGCCGCAGTCACCACGCATGTGTCCTTCTTCTTCGTTTACAATCTGCATATGCCTCGTCTGACCGAGCGTGATGCGGCGTTCAAGCCGATTGTCGAGCGCGCGGCCCGGCTGATCTGCACGACGCCGGCCTTCGATGATCTGGCGCGGGCGGTCGGGCTGCGCGGCCACGAAGACGGCGCGACCGATCCCGCCGAGCGCGCCCGCCTGCGCGCCGAACTGGACGGCATGGTCGCGCACCTCTACGGCCTGACCGACGACGAGTTCGCCCACGTCCTCGCCACCTTCCCGCTCGTCCCGCAGGCGACGAAAGAAGCCGCCCTCGCCGCCTACCGCGCCCTCGTCCCCCAACCGGGCGACACCCGGATCGCGGATCTGATCGCGCAGCGCGAAAGCGGCGCGCTGGAGTTCAAGCAGTCCGTGCGCTGGGATATGAAAGAGAAGACGGGCGAGAAAGTCTTCCTCAAGGAGGTCGCCTCGTTCATGAACGCGAAGGGCGGCACGCTGCTGATCGGCGTCGCCGACGACGGCACGATCACCGGCCTCGACCCGGATTATCAGACGCTGAGTGAGAAGATGGGCCGCGATCGCGACGGCTACGAGCGCTTCCTGACCAGTCTGCTCGCCAGCCGCCTCGGCGCGGACAACGTCGCGCTCTCCACGATCACCTTCCACGCGATGGGGGATCGGGAAGTCTGCCGCGTCGTCGTCCAGCCCGCATCGGAGGAAGTCTGGGTCAAAGAAGGCGCGGACGAGGTCTTCTACGTCCGCATCGGCAACAAGAGCGAGCCGCTCCGAGGCCCCGCCCTCACCCGCTACACCCGCAGCCGCTGGCCGTGACGCGCGGCGGCGGGGCCATCCCCTCTCGTACGGGCGATTCAAGCATCGCCCCCTCGCGGCGGCAGGGCGCGACCAGAAAGGCCCGGATAATCCGGGGGAGGGCGGTCCCATCTCCGTACGGGCGATGCTTGCATCGCCCTCCCACCGTGGCTGGCCCACCGGCGAGGGGCAAGGGCAATCGGGGCGGGAGGGCGATTCAAGCATCGCCCGTACGAGAGAGGAACGCCCTCCCGAAATGGCTGGCTCCGGCGGCAAGCGAGATTGACCTGGGGGCGATGCGAGGTATGCGGTGGGCGCGGCGTCGGGGAGGGCGATGCTTGCATCGCCCGTACGCAATGGCACGCCGATGGCGATATATTGACCGGCTGGACAACATGCGCGATGCTTCGTACGGGCGATGCTTGCATCGCCCTCCCCGACCCAATCGCCCTCCCCACGAGGAACGCCATGACCCGCTATGATCCGACGATCCATCATCGCCGTTCGATCCGCTTGCGCGGCTACGACTATCGGCAGGCGGGCGCGTATTTCGTCACCATCAACACGCATCGCTACGAACCGATCCTCGGCGCCGTCGTCGCGGGGGCGATGGCGCCGAACGCCTACGGACAGATCATCGCGGAGGATTGGGGATGGCTGGCGGAGACATTTTCGTCCGTTGATCTCGATGCATGCATCGTCATGCCGAACCATCTGCATGGCATCATCGTGATAACCGAGACCACAGACACATTGCGGCTGCCGCTCGGGCGGATCGTCGGCGCATTCAAGACGAGGTCCACGAAGCACGTCAACGAATGGCGCGAGACGCCCGGCGCGCCCCTGTGGCACCGCAACTACTACGAACACATCATCCGCGACGACGATGACCTGCACCGCATCCGCGCATACATCCTGACCAACCCCGCCCGCTGGTCCGAAGAGAGCGAACACCTTTCGCCGCCCCTCTTTCGTACGGGCGATGCTTGAATCGCCCTCCCACGATGGCTGGCCCACCGGCGAGGGGCAAGGACCATCGGGGCGGGGAGGGCGAGGCGCGGCATGAAGTCGGCGCGGCGTCGGGAGGGCGATTCAAGCATCGCCCGTACGAAAGAGGAGCGCCCTCCCGAAATGGCCGACTCCGGCGGCAAGCGAGAATGCCTGGGGCAGGGTGAGGCATGAAATCAGCGTGGCGTCGGGGAGGGCGATTCAAGCATCGCCCGTACGCATCGCATTGCGCCCTGCCCGCATCGCCCTCCCCGCGTCCAAATCTCACCGGGCGACAGCGGTCAGGCGATCCGCGCTGAAGACGCCGGGGTGGGTGCCGGAGAGCATGAATGCGGCGGTGCGCTCGGCAGTGGCGGGGCCGATGCCCATGCCGCCGCCGGTGAAGCCGACCGCGAAGTAGACATTCGGCATGTCCGGCAGCCGCCCGACGAGCGGCATGTCGTCCGCCGTGAAGCCCATGATGCCGCTCCAGCGATGCTCGATCGGCAGGCCGTTCAGTTCGGGGAAGTATTTGTGCAAGAACGATTCGAGGCCCGCCTGCAAATGCGGCGTCGTTTCGGCGTCGTTGTAGCCGACTTCCTCCTCGGCGAAGCGGTTGCGCCAGCCGCCGATGATGAAGCGGCCGTCGGGCAATTGCCGGAAGTACTCGTAGCCCCACTCGCAGCCCATCGTCCGCTCCATGAAGCGCGTCGTCGGCGCAGTCGCCAGCATCTGGCCGCGCGTCGGATAGACCTTGTCCGCGAAGTACGGGTGCAGCGTGCGCGAGTACGCGTTCGTGCAGAGGCAGACCATCGGCGCGCGGACGGTCGCCCGCTGGCCGTGCACCGTGACGATGCCGCCCTCCTGTTCGATTTTCCGCACGGCGCAGTTCGGGATCACGGTCGCGCCGCTGTGCGCCATCACCTCGGTCGTCAGCCAGTACGACTGCGTGGCGATGTCGCCCTCCTGCGCGATCGCGCCGAAGAAGCCGCGCCCGGTCGGGTCCTTGTCGTACCATTCGACATCGTACCCGTCCGCGATCAAGGCGCGCGCCGACGCTTCCAGTTCCTTCGCTTCCTGCGCGTCCCAGGCGAGGGTCAGGCTCCCCGGCTGCTCGTACCAGACGCCGTACGCGTCGAGAAACCCCTTGACGATCTCCCGGTTGCGGAAGCCGAGGTCGCGCGCCTCCTTGACCACCGCGCGGCCAATCGTCTCGACGGCGGTGTGATAGCCCGTCTTGTGATGGACGGTGATGTGCCCCGCATTCCGCCCGGACGCGCCGAGCGCGACATCTCGCGCTTCCAGTACGATGACGGATTTTCCTGCCTGCCCGAGGAAGTGCGCGAGCGTGCTACCGACGATCCCCGCGCCGATGATGCAGACATCCGCCTCCTCGCGCCGGTGCGGCAGCGCGGGCCAAATGGACGTGTCCTGCCAGATCGAAACCGTGCTCATGAAACCTCACCCCCTGGCCCCCTCTCCTTTGCTTGTTAGCAAAGGAGAGGGGGAGAAAATGCAGACGTTAGGCGGACAGTGTACATCGCCCGTTTCAGACGCGTCGAGCATCTGCGACAATGCGGGGTAGGAGATAGATGCCGTGCCGCCTCGATGGAAATTGTTGCGTACGGGCGATGCTTGTATCGCCCTCCCCGGATCATCGGGATTCCCCTTAGCGCCTCGCCATCGCGGGAGGGCGATTCAAGCATCGCCCGTACGCAATGCTGCGGCGAGAGCGATTCGGTCACGAAGGGCGATTTGGGCGGGGAGGGGCGACATGGCAAGACAACCCCCCGACGCCGACGGCTCTTTCTGACTACTGACTACTGTCTACTGTCTACTGTCTACTTGCGACGAAGGAGCACGCCGTGGCACGTTTACGCGTTGGGGTGATCGGCTGCGGGACGGTGGCGCAGATCATGTGGCTACCGAACCTGCGCGAACTGGACGACCATTTCGAGGTGACGGCGATCAGCGATCTGTCGCCGGGGCTATTGCAGTCGGTTGGCGACTATTTCGGCATCGCCGGGCGCTTTCAGGACTACCGCGACCTCGTCGCCCAAGACCTCGACATGGTGATCGTCCTCACCGCCGGGTCTCACGCCGCGCCCGCCATCGCCGCGATGGAGGCGGGCAAGCACGTCATCGTCGAGAAACCGATGTGC
>JBBSFO010000389.1:0-5366 GCA_038238655.1 Thermomicrobiales bacterium
CGTGTTTGTGCCGGATGAACTGGCCGGCAATATCACCGTCATTGATCCATCGAACTTCCAGGTCATTGACCGCTATCCGACCGGTCGGACGTCGCATCACGTCAGCCCCTCGCCGGACTTCGCGCATCTCTACGTCGAGAACATGGGCTCCAGCACCCTTTCGGAGATTGATACGCAAACGGGCAAGCTGACCCGCAACATCGGTGCAGCCGTCCCGTACAATCTGTATTTCACAACCGATGGCACGAAAGGGGTCGTCGCGGCCGAGCCGCAGAATAGCCTC
Organism: Thermomicrobiales bacterium; assembly: GCA_038238655.1. Lineage (GTDB taxonomy): Bacteria > Chloroflexota > Chloroflexia > Thermomicrobiales > JALYUS01 > JALYUS01. Next base: position 284 of record JBBSFO010000389.1, read on the forward strand.
GACTTCTACGATCCTCATTCCTGGAACCTCATCCAGCGCGTACGCATCCCTTGCTCCGGCGTAGATCATATGGATATGTCCGCCGATGGTAGTTATCTCATTGTCGGTTGCGAGTACGACGGGCAAGTCTACAAGGTGGACACGGTAGCAATGCGCATCGTCGGCTCGGTGCGCGTCGGTGGGCAGCCAATTGACGTCAAGGTCGCGCCGGACGGGTCACTCTTCTATGTCGCGAATCAGTCCCGCAACGGCGTGTCGGTCATTGATCCGATTGCGATGCGCGAAGTCGGCTTCATCCCAACCTCCGCCGGCGCGCACGGTCTTGTCGTCAGCCGGGACACGAACTACCTCTATGTCGCCAACCGCGTCGCGGGGACGATCTCCGTCATCGAATTCGCCACACAAAACATCGTCAACACCTGGCGCATCGGCGGTAGCCCGGACATGCTGCAAGTCTCACCGGACGGCGCGCAACTCTGGGCTTCGGGCCGCTTCAACGGGCAAGTGTACGTCGTGGATACCCGCAACGGTCAGTTGATGCAGACCATCGCCACGGGCATCGCCCCGCACGGCCTCACCTTTTTCCCGCAGCCCGGTGTGATCAGCCTCGGCCATAACGGCGTCTATCGCTGACGGAGCAATGAGCAGGTGCCCTTTGGCACGAACGAGGCGCATCCTCCCGTACGGGTTCGATGCACCCGTTCCCTATTTCCCCCTCTTCATCGCAATGGAGAGGGGGCCAGGGGGTGAGGGTCCCTACCCCGCCGTCATCGCGGCGGCTTCCTCGCGGATGTCCTGGAAGGCGACCGTGCTCAAATAACGCTCGCCGGTGTCCGGCAGGATGACAACGATCATTTTTCCCGCGTTTTCGGGCCGCGCCGCGATCTTCGCCGCGCCCGCCGCTGCCGCGCCGCACGAGATACCGACGAGTAACCCTTCCTCGCGGATGATCCGGCGCATCATCTCAATCGCCTCGTCTCCGGAAACATTGAGCACCTCATCGAGCAAATCCACGCCGAGCACTTCGGGGATGAAGTTCGCGCCAATGCCCTGAATTTTGTGCCCGGCGGGTTTTATCGGCTCGCCCGCTTGCTGCTGCTCGATGATCGGCGACTCGGTTGGTTCGACGCCGATGATCTTCAGGCCCGGCTTGAGGGGCTTCAAGACCTCCGCGATACCCGTCAGCGTGCCGCCCGTGCCAATTCCGCCGACGACGAAGTCCACCGCACCGTCAGTGTCTTCCCAGATTTCCACCGCCGTCGTTTCGCGGTGAATCTTCGGGTTCGCGGGATTCTTGAATTGCTGCGGCATCCAGGCATTCGGTCGCTCGGCGACGATCTGCTCCGCTCGTGCCACCGCGCCGTTCATCCCCTGCGCCGCCGGGGTGAGGATCAGTTCCGCGCCGTAGGCCCGCAGGAGCATCCGCCGTTCGAGACTCATACTGTCTGGCATGGTGAGGATCAGATGATAGCCGCGCGCTGCCGATGCCCATGCGAGGCCAATGCCCGTGTTGCCGCTGGTCGGCTCGACGATCACCGTCTCCTGATTGATGATGCCGCGCTCCTCCGCGTCGGTCAGCATGCCGACGGCGATGCGGCACTTGACGCAGAAGCCGGGATTGAACGATTCGAGTTTGGCGACGACGCGCCCCGGCAGCCCGGCGGTCACCTTGTTCAATTGGACGAGCGGCGTGTTGCCGATCAATTCCCAGGCGTCTTTGGCGATCTTCGGACGTACACGGCGGTGAAGCGTGGTCTGCGCCATGGTATACGGCTCCTTTTGCGATATGCTTACAGCGCCGGGGAGTCCGGCTTCGCTCGGATATTCGTATTCATCGCATCGCGACATGGCTTTGTCAAGAATCCGGGGGGTTAGGTCCTTATGCGCAATCTCCTCGTTTTTCAGTCTGGTGGGGTGACGGCGGTGATCAATGCGAGCATGGTCGGTGTCGTGCGCGAGGGGATGGCGCAGAACGCGGTCGGGGAGATCATCGGGGCGCGGTCGGGGATTCGCGGGCTGCTGGATGGCGACCTCATTGACCTGCGCCGCCAGCCCGCCGCAACACTGGTCCGCGTGCGGAATACACCCTCCGCCGCGCTTGGCAGCACGCGCCACAAGCCGACGGACGACGACATTGCCCGCGCCCTCGACATGCTCCAGCAGTTGAACGTTGGGTACGTCTGCCCGATCGGCGGCAACGATTCGGCGGACACGGCGCACCGCCTCCACCGGGCGGCGCATTCGGCAGGATTGGACATCCATTTCGTCACCGTGCCGAAGACGATTGACAACGACCTGCCGCACACGGACCACACACCGGGATACGCCTCCGTCGCGCGGGCGGTAGCGCGCATGGCGCGCGAAACGGCGTACGATACCACCGCGCTGCCGCTCTTCCCCGTCAAACTGCTCGAAGTGATGGGGCGGGACGCGGGCTGGGTCGCCGCCGCCGCCGCGCTCGCGCAAGAAGGTCCGGACGATCCCCCGCACCTCATCTACTTCCCCGAACGCCCGCCGACCGCGACGCAGATCCTGGACGAGATCGCGGCGGTCGTTGCGCGCGTCGGCTGGTGCGTCGCCGTCGTGCCGGAAACGCTGCGCGACCCGGACGGCAAACCGATCGGCGGCTTCGGGACCTATGTTGATCCGTTCGGCCACGCGTACGCCGCCAGCCCGGTCGCCGCACTCGCTGCGACGCTCGAACGGGAGCGCGGCCTACGCGCCCGCTACGACAAACCGGGCACCATCGCGCGGATGATGCCTGCCCCACTCGATCTTGACGAGGCGGAAGCGTGCGGCCGGGAGGCGGTGCGCCGCGCGATCGCGGCTGAGAGCGACCGGATGGTGACCATCGAGCGCATCGCGGATGAACCGTACGCCGTCACGTATGGCGTGACTCCCCTCAGCGGTATCGCGAACATCGTCCGCACCTTGCCGGACGACTTCATCGCGCCCGATGGCCGGGGCGTCACCGATGCCTTCCGCCGCTACGCCCTGCCCCTGCTCGGACCCGATCCCTTTCCGCCCTTCGGCCAACTGGAACGACATTCCCTACAAATTTGAACACGGGTAACGGTGTGCGGCAACGACCGTGACACCAAAGCGTCGTTCCTGATTGCCCTGACCCGATACCGCCCGAATTGCTGTGCTAAAATCGCGGTACGGGCGCCGACCACCGCAAGCCGTAACCAGCGTTGTGCTGCATGATGAGTCAATCCGACGTCGTTCGACGCGGGGTACGCGCAGTCCCCCGGGATATTCAGGAGGAACGAGATGCAGGTTCAGGAGAATGTCGCGGGGCTGATGCGCGCACTCGGCGGCGCGGTCGTCGTCAACGACGATGGGTCTGGTGTTATCGTCAACGACCGGGGCGCGGTGCGTGGCGGCCTGATGGACCTGCTTGCCTGGAACGCCGCCTTCGGGCAGAACGGCGTTCAGGAGGCATCCATTTGGCTGATCCGCGCGATTGGCGAGCAGGTCGGCGTGATTCCCGCCTCGATCCACGACTATTATATGGCCGCAGGGCGCGGCGAGTTCGCCAATGTCACCGTCCCGGCCTGCAATATCCGCGGCATGACGTACGATACCTCCCGCGCCGCGCGCCGTGCCGCGCAGTCGCTCGACGCGAAGGCGCTGATCTACGAAATCGCCCGCTCCGAACTCAGCTACACCGGGCAGGGGCCGGAGGAGTTCGCCGCTCAGGTACTCGCCGCGAGCATCCGCGAGGGGTACGAAGGCCCGGTCTTCATCCAGGGCGACCATGTGCAGGTCAACGCGAAGAACTACGCGAAGGACCCGGACGGTGAGATCGCCGCGATGCACGACCTGATCAAGCGCGAGATGGCGGCCGGTTTCTACAACATTGACATTGATACCTCAACGCTCGTGGACCTCGACAAAGGATCGCTGGACGAGCAGCAGACCGTCAACTACACGCTCGCCGCCGCCTTTACGCACGTTATTCGCAGCCTCCAGTTCGGCGATCTGACGGTCTCCGTCGGTGGCGAGATCGGCGAGGTCGGCGGCAAAAACAGCACCGTCGAGGAACTGCACGCCTTTATGCAGGGCTACGAGCGCGCCCTGATGATGCTCGATCCACGCGCGGTTGGCATCTCGAAGATCAGCGTTCAGACCGGCACGTCGCATGGTGGCATCGTCTTGCCGGACGGGACGGTCAAGGAAGTGAGCGTGGACTTCGCGACCCTCGGCGCACTGTCCGAGGTCGCGAAGCGCGACTACGGCCTCGGCGGCGCGGTGCAGCACGGCGCGAGTACACTGCCGAAGGAGGCATTCAACGAGTTCGCGCAGTCGAACGCGATCGAAGTGCATCTGGCGACGGGTTTCCAGAACCTGATCTTCGATCACCCCGCCCTGCCCGCCGCGATCAAGGAGCAGGTTTACACCTGGCTGCGCGAGAACCGGCAGGAGGAGCGCAAAGAGGGTATGACCGACGAGCAGTTCTACTACACCACTCGCAAGCGCGGCTGGGGCCCGCCCGGCATCAAGGAAGCATGGTGGAACATGCCGGCGGAGAGCAAACAGACGATCATGACCGATCTGCAGGAGGAGTTCCGCGTCATCTTCGACCGTCTCGGCATCACCGGCACCGCCACAGCGGTGGATGCAAACGTGCGACCCGTCAAATCCGCCCAACCGATGCCCCACGCGATGCGCGCCATTGCCTGACGAAGGGCCGATACTCTTTACGATAGCTATGTTGGGACAAACGACTTGATCGTCGTTTGTCCCGCAGGCGGCGGTACCTGCCGGTCTACCCGGCGGGGGTCGCACTCGTCCCCGTCCCCGCTGCGAAATATCCCGTGATGTCCACCACGAAGTTCCCTCCACTACTCGCAAACAGCGTGTACGTCCCCCCGCTCCCACTCCCACCACGAACCCGTTCGGCGCCACCGTCCCCACCACGTAGTTCAGGTTGCTCGCCAGCGGTGGACTCACTCCGCTCGGGTACACCGTCGCGTATCCTGCCGGTACCGGGTTCGCACTGTTGTCCACCGTCGCGTTCCCCAACAACGCCACCGCTCCACCCGGCACATTCACCCCGTTGAAGGCGAAACTCCCCGGC
>JBBSFO010000390.1:0-5355 GCA_038238655.1 Thermomicrobiales bacterium
CGCATATCTGGCGCTCAATCCGGCGGCAATACGACGGGAGATCGAGGCAGGACAGGAAGCACTCTGGCGATTGGCCGGAGTAAGAAATACTCATGAGGCAACGACTCGGTCACAGTAAGATTTATTCGTGAGGCAACACGAAACTTAATCCCCGGCCCCTTTCCCACGTTGAGGGACAGAAGGAGGACAGGCGGGGTGAGGTTCCCATGCGCCTTGTCGCCCCCTGTGAACGCTGGTAGCATCAAGGGAGAGGATTGAGGACGAAGGACGAAGGACTGAGGATTGGTCGTCACACCGATGCAAACCGTTCGCCGACTGCTCTTCGCCATTCTGGTGATGGCGTTCCTCGTGCCTGCATTACCGCTCCATGCAGCGCCGATTGGCGGCACGCTGATGGGGAGAGTGGTGATGAAGACGGGAGGAGCGGCGCTGCCGGGCACGCCGCTTACAGTGACGATGGTCAATTTCAATCCGGGCCTCTTTCGCGTCAGCGACGAGGCCGCCGACGCACGCACGACGACGACCGCGCCGGACGGTTCGTTCACCTTCGCGGGCCTCGACACCTCCGCCGCCGGTGTGTATCGCATCATCGTCCAGTACAAGGGCGTCGGGTACGAACCGCCGGAGCAGGACGTGACAGACTCGCTCGGCATGCCGGGGAAGTCGCGCGCCATCCGCTTCGCGAACAGTGCCAAAACCGCGACCGTGGAAATTCCGATCTATGAACCCGTTGTCAGCGATAACCCGGCGAACTTCACGATCAAGAGCGACCAGATCATCATGAACGAGGTGCGCCCACAGTTTTACAGCGTGCTCGAAGCGCTCCAGATCACCAACCCCGGCGACCGCACGCTGGTCGGCGCGCTCAATCCCGACGGCTCGGCAGCGCGCGGCGTCCCGATCGTCTTCACTGCCCCGCCAAACGCGCAAACAATCACGACGAACCGCACCGACCTGATCCCCGCTGCTGATCTGACGGGCCAGACGTTGACGCTCCCAACGCCGATCCCGCCGGGCGCGAGCGACCTGACCGCAACGTACGACCTACCGGGGTCGGCGTCCGGCCTTGTCGTTATGCGGACGCTCGATTACGCGACGGCGAAGGTACAGATCCTCGTCTCCGACTCGCGGCAGGCGCTTGCCAGCACGACATTGCGCAATGACGGCCCGATCCAGGCGCCGCAAGGAGCGACGCCGTTCAAGCAGTTCAGCCTCGACGCCGCGCAGGCGGGTCAGCACATTGACCTGACGATCGGCCCAAGCCCGGCCGCGCCGCCACGGGCGACCGCGCCAACCACATCCAAGAGCACGTTCGACCGCATTCGGGAAAAGGGGACGGTACCGCTGCTCCTCGTCCTCGCCGGCGTCTGCCTCCTATTTATGCTGCTGATCCTCCGCGCGCCGGTGCGCGGGGCCGGTACTGGGTTGTCGGCATCGTCGGCAGCGACGCCGGAACAGGCCGATACAGATCGAGAGACCACCGGCGTGAACGCGGGCCAATCGCGACGCAATCGGCAGGCGCGCGGCAGGCCGCACGATTACGACATTGACGACGCGGAGCGGGAAATCGAGGCGGCGAACGAGGCGACGGACGAGCCGAAGCCGGGATCGGGGAGTAGTCGGGCGTAAGGCCCACGATGGACGGGAGAGCGACGATGGCAGAGCACGAGACGGGAACACGGACACGCGTTGCACCGGACGCGATGCGCATCCTGATGGAACGACTCTTTGTCCGCGTCGGCGTCCCCACCGAGGACGCGGCGACGGCAGTCGAGGTGCTGATGTTCAGCGACATGCACGCGATTGACTCGCACGGCATCCCCCGGATGCGGATGTATCTCAACAATATCGCCGCCGGACGCGTCAATCTCCATCCGAAGATCTCGGTCGTCATGGAAGGTCCGGCGACGCTGACGCTGGATGGCGACCAGGGCCTCGGCCTCGTCGTCGCGCCCTACGCGATGCGCCGCGCGATCGAGAAGGCGAAAGAAACCGGCTGGTGCACGGTGTCGGTGCGGGCGAGCAACCACCTCGGCGCGCTCTCCTACTACCCGATGCTGGCTGTCGCCGAAGGTCTCGGTGGCATGAGCATGACGAACGCGGGGCCGCTGATGGTGCCGACATTCGGTACTGTCCCGGTGCTCGGCACCAACCCGTTCTCCGTCGCCTTCCCCGGCGGCAACACGTCCGACCCGTTTTTGCTCGACATGGCCTCCACGAGCGTCGCGTGGGGCAAGGTGGAGATCGCGAAGCGCGAAGGCAAGCCGATCCCGGATCGCTGGGCGGTGGACAAGGACGGCGCATTCACGACGGACCCGAATACGGCGGTCGCGCTCGCCCCGCTCGGCAGCGACTACGCGGGCCGCAGCCAGAAAGGCTACGGCCTCGCGACGATGGTGGACTGCTTCACGGCGATGCTCTCCGCCGGGACGTGGAGCATGCGCATCCCCGGTCGCGGGACGGGCACGCACGACCATCCCGGTACCTGCCATTGCCTGATGGCGTGGCGGATTGATGCCTTCACCGACCTCGAAACCTACCGCGCGCAGATGGACGACATGATGGAGACGCTGCGTGCCACACCGCCCGCGCCGGGCCACGATGCGGTGCTCGCCCCCGGCCAGCCGGAATTCGACGGCTACCGCGACCGAAGTGTGAACGGCGTACCCTTGCACCAATCGGTGCGGGACGACTTGCGCGATCTGGCGAACGAATACGACGTGCCGTTCGACCTCGGCTGACCTTGCCGGGCCGCGCTCGCGATGCTACGCTGGCGCACGAGCGCCGGGGGCCAGTAGCTCAGCGGTCAGAGCGGGGGACTCATAATCTCTTGGTCGCAGGTTCGAATCCTGCCTGGCCCACCAGTAGGGCACCGACATCCGGCGGATCGTCGGTATTCGACAGCAACGGCGCGCTGCCGTTTGGAGAGTAGCACGGCATGGGGTCCGCGATACCTGACGACGAACGCAGACCGCCGACGCCCACGCGGCGACGCAAGCGATGGTCGCCGTGGCCCTACATATTCGGCATCCTCCTCGTAGCCTACGGCGCGGCGTTCGCGTCGGTGATCGCCATTGGTGCGGGATACACGAAACGTGACGCTACGCCGACGCCGGTGACGGTGGCGCTCGTCAATGTCGCCGCCTTCGCGCCAACGCCGACGCGCACCCCGGAACCCCTAACCGCGACCCCGCGCCCGCCCACGCCCACGCCGCCGACGCCGCCGACCCCGACCCCACTCCCGCCCACGCCAACACCCGATCCGAATGTAGATTTCCGCGTGCCGCTTGCCGCCAGCAATACGGGACTCTTCAGCGGGCAGCGCGTCGCAATCCTCGGCATCACCGATGCCGCGCAATCCACAACCGCTTCCGCACGGCCAATCGCGGGCTTCAAATTTGTCACGGTCGAGGTGCTGATCGAGAACCTCGGCGACGAGCCGGTGACGCTCGGCGCCTGGCGTTTGCACACCATGCCCGTCGCGGACTTCGCCACAAGCCCCGTGACGGGATTCGGCGCGGTGCTCCCGGCGAATGGCACAGTCGCGTCGCACGCGCTCATTCGGGGAGTCCTGGTCTTTTCCGTCCCCACCAATGCCCGCGTGATCTGGATCCAATACGCGCCGAACCCGAACGCACGCGGTGCCCTCTACTTCGACGCCGCGTAACGGGAGAATCGAACCACGATCAATCGCCGGTGATGAGTGCCGGACGCCGCGTATGCCAGTCGGTCGCGCGTTCGTAGGAGGCGCCGATGCGGAGGACGGTCGTTTCATCCCACCGGCGTCCGACGATCTGTAGGCCGATGGGGAGGCCCGCTGCGGTGAATCCACAGGGCAGCGAGAGCGCGGGCATGCCGGTAAGGTTGAACGGATTGGTGTTGCCGGTCAGCAGCGTCGGCGCGAAGACTTCCTCACCGTCAACCGTAATCGTCTGCCCGGCGATTGGCGGCGCGGGGATACGCGTCGTCGCAAGGAGCAGCGCGTCGTATCGCTCCATCAAGTGATTCGCTCCTACGATGATCGCGTCGCGCGTGCGGAGGGCGGTCAGTAACTCACTGGCTGTCATGTCGGTGCGCCGCGTCAGGCGGGAGCGGACATCGTCGCCGAAGTCCTCCGGGCGGTCGCGCAATGAGGCCGCGTGGTAGTGCTGCGCTTCGAGCATCATGATGTCCGCGACGGCGGGGCGGGCATTGCCGAAGAGCGTCCCATCCATCTCCTCGATCGTCGCGCCGAGGCCGCGCAGCGTCGCGATTGCCTCGTCCAGTGCGGCGGAGACTTCGCGATCAATTGGATCGAACTGCGCGCCGGTGAGCACGGCGAAGCGGAGGCCGCGCACGCCCGCCGCGAGGTCGTTGCGGTACTCCGCGACGGGAATGGGAATGGTCATCGGGTCGTTCGGGTCCGCGCCCGCGATGGCATTCAGGACAATCGCGGCATCCTCGACGGTGCGGGTCAGCGGCCCGGCGTGGTCGAGCGTCCACGAGAGCGGGATGACCCCCGCCGTGCTGACGCGCCCGTGCGTCGCCTTCAACCCGACCGTGCCGCAGAGCGACGCGGGGATGCGGATGCTCCCGCCCGTGTCGCTGCCCATCGCCATCGCCGCCATGCCCGCCGCCACCGCCGCGCCCGAGCCGCCGCTGGAACCGCCGGGGATGCAGTCGGGGTTCCACGGGTTACGCGTCGCGCCGAAGTGGGGGTTGTTTGTTGTCACGCCGTACGCGAACTCGTGCGTGTTCGTTTTGCCGAGCGAGATTGCCCCCGCCGCGCGCAGGAGCCGCGTAACGGTCGAATCCTCGTCGGGCACACGATCCCAGAGGATTTTCGACCCCGCCGCCGTACGAACGCCTTTTGTGTCGTACAAATCCTTGAGCGCAATCGGGATACCGTGCAGCGGCCCGCGATACATCCCGCGCGCGATTTCCTGCTCCGCCTCCCTCGCCTCCGACCGTGCCGCATCCGCCGTCACCGTGACGTAGGCGTTCAGCAGCGGATTATGCCGCTCGATCCGCGCGAGATACGCCTCCGTCAACTCGACAGGCGAGACCTCCCGCCGCACGATCAGCGCAGATACTTCGGCGATGCTCAAGGTAGTCAAATCATTCTGCGGCACGCGATCTCCCCTTTGGTAGTGAACCGCCAAGACGCCGAGAAAGAGTCAGCACAGAGGACACGGAGTCCACAGAGAGCACAGAGAAATCCTTTTTCTTCTTTCCTTCGTGACCTCTGTGCCCTCTGTGTCCTCTGTGTTATTTCCCGCTTCCTACACCAAGTGCAGATGCAATCGGCGCGGCCCATGCCAGTAATTGCTCGTCCGCGTCGGCGCGGGCGATGCATTGGAAGCCGAGCGGGAGGCC
>JBBSFO010000391.1:0-5331 GCA_038238655.1 Thermomicrobiales bacterium
CCGGTGCAGGCGCGGGCGAACCCGGGCTATTCGCCTGTTTCACCGAGAGCGAAGCGCAACTGTACCTCAAGGCGGAGAGCTTCGGTCTTGACCTGCGCGGCGCCGTCGCGCGGGGGACGGTCTCGCTCCTTTGTCTCGCACACGTCGAATTGGAGGTGGACATTTTCGCCGCGACGCTGCGCCATCGGGTCGAGAACCTCGGTATCCGGCGCCTCGTCATTGATTCCATCGCCGCTCTCGAAGTCGCCGTCCTCGAACCGGGCCGCGGGCCGGGGTTCTTCGCGGCGCTGGTGAACTACCTGCGCGAGCGCGATGTGACGAGCATGATGACGCAGGAGAGTAATGCCTTCGACGGCGGTATCGGCGAGGCGCTCGGCGCGGTTCTCGCGGACAATCTGATCCGGCTGCGCTCGGTCGAATATCGTACCCGGCTGCGCCGGATTCTCTCGATCTTGAAGATGCGGCAGAGCGCGTTCGATCCTGGACTGCGCGAGTTCCGCATTGATGAGGGCGTGATTCGCGTGCTGCCGATTGACGAGAGTGGCGCCGACGTATTGGGCGGCATCGCCGCACAGGAGGGGCGCGATGCTCGTGTCGGTTGCTACGATGGGGGCGCATAAGATGGCAACCATCCTCGTCGTGGACGACGAGCAGCCGGTCGTGGACCTGCTGACGGATATTCTGGAGGACGACGGCCACACCGTGATTTTCGCCTATAACGGGCGGACCGCGCTGGAGATCGTCGCGCATCAGTCGCCCGATCTCGTCATCAGCGACGTGATGATGCCGTTTGTGGATGGCATCCAGTTGTGCAAGCGACTCCGCGAGGAGCACGATGCGCGCAGTCTGCCGATCATTCTGATGAGCGCCGCCCTTCCGCCCGATCTCTCGACGTGCGGCGCGAACGCCTTTCTCGGCAAACCTTTCGACATCAGCCGCTTCGATGACCTAATCGCCTTGTATGTGCATGGTCCTGGATCGGCGCATGACGGCGCGCATTGAGGCGAGAAACATGAATCTGCGTTTCTACAACACGGCATCGCAGCAGACCGAACCGTTCGCGCCGGTGGGCGATACCGTTGGCGTCTATGTCTGCGGTGTGACGCCTTACGACACGACCCACATGGGCCACGCATTCACCTATGTCGTCTTCGACACGCTGACGCGAACCCTGCGGCGCGCGGGCTGGGATGTCACCTACGTGCAGAATGTTACCGACATTGACGACGATATCCTCAAGCGCGCCCGCGCCACGGGCAAGCAGTGGGACGAATTGGGGCGGGAGCAGACGGCGCAGTACGAGCGCGATTCCCGCGCTCTGAACATCGCGCCGCCCACACATTTCCTTCGCGCCACCGACGAGATTGACCAGATGATCCCCCTGATTGCGACGCTGATCGAGAAGGATCATGCCTATATTTCCGGCGCCAACGTCTACTTCTCCGTCGCCAGCGACCCCGATTACGGTAGCCTGAGCCGGTACGGCCGGGAAGAGATGCAAACGATCGCGGCGGAACGCGGCGGCAATCCGAATGACCCGCACAAACGCGACCCACTCGATTTCCTCCTTTGGCAGGCCGAGCAGCCGGACGAACCGGCGTGGCAGTCACCCTGGGGCAACGGACGCCCCGGTTGGCACATCGAGTGTTCGGCAATGGCGATGCACTTCCTCGGCCCGACGGTGGACATCCACGGCGGCGGCGCGGATTTGATTTTCCCGCACCACGAAAGCGAGATCGCCCAGTCCGAATGCGCGACGGATGTTCACCCGTTCGTGCGCGTCTGGATGCACACGGCGATGGTCCGCTATCAGGGCGAGAAGATGTCCAAATCGCTCGGCAACATGGTCTTCGTCCGCGATGCGCTGAAGCAATACGACCCGGACGCCATTCGCCTCTATCTCCTCGATCACCACTATCGCGCGTCGTGGGAGTACGAGGACGACGGCCCCGCTTCATTCCTGCCGCTCGTCCGGCAGGCAACAGGCGTATTTGCATTGTCCGGCGACAACAGCGCGTCGCTCGATGCTGCGCCCTTCGTCGCCGCCTTCGATCACGCGCTGGAAAACGACCTCGATACCCCGGCTGCCATCGTCGCCTTCCGGTCGCTCGTCACCGCACTGACAGACGCGGGGCTCGCCACCGACGCTGCCCGCGCGGCGCTCCGTGGCATGGCAGAAACGCTTGGGCTGCGGTTGGGGAAGCCCTAACCCCCAGCCCCTTCCCCACGGGGAAGGGGGGCGAGCCTTCTGGGAATCGGGGCGCTATGCGGAACACCTCGATATCGCGAGGAGTCACCCCTTCCCGTGTCGGGAAGGGGCCGGGGGTTAGGCTCCCTAGTCCGCCCGCACCGCCTCCTCCGGTTCCGATTCTCGTGCCGCTTCACGCGCTGGATTCGCGCCCGTGCCTGTGTCGTGCGCGCTATCTGTGCGGCGGACAAAGACCAGGGCGATCAGGACTGCGGCGGCGATGAAGGCGGCGGCGACGCGGATTGTGTCGTTGAAGCCGGAGACAAACGCGGTATGCGTCGCTTGCTGGATTGCCGTGGCGAACTGTGGCGGCACTTGCGGCGGGACGCGCCCCGCGAAGGCGACATTGCCGCCGGTGCCCTGCACGAGCCGGTCCGCGAACTCCTTCGGCACCTGGCCCGCTGTCAGCGCGCCCGGCAGATAGTGCGAATAACGGGAGGTGAAGATCGAACCGAGTAGGGCGATACCCATGCTCGATCCGACTTGCCGCATCGTCGCACTGATGCCGGTCGCGGTGCCTGCCCGCTCGCGCGGCGCGGAACTCACGGCCGCATTCGTCAGTTGTGCTTGCACCGCCGCGCCGCCAATGCCGCCAATCAGGAGGCCGGGCAGGAGTGCGTCCCAGTCCGACGACAGCGTGATGCGCGTCAGGAGCAAAAAGCCGAGGCCGAGCAGCGCCAGGCCGACGCCGAAGATCAGCCGCGCGCCGAGCCGGTTCGCATTCGCACCCACCAGCGGCGCGACGACGATGCTGCCAATCACAAAGGGGATATACCGCAGGCCGGTGCCGAGCGCGTCATATCCCAATACATTCTGGAAGAGCAACGCCATGATAAACAGCAACCCGGCGTAGCTGAAACTGACGATCACCGTGATGATGGCGGTGCCGCTGAAGGTCGGCACGCGGAAGAGCGAAAGATCAATCATCGCGTCCAGCCCGCGCCGCGTCTGCACCATCTCCGCGACGATGAAGAGGACAAAAAGTACGACCGATGCTGCCAGCCAGCTGAGCGTGCGCCCGCTCGTCCAGCCCCATTCCGCGCCCTTGATGAGCGGAAGGGTGAGCGAAAAAAGTGTTGCGATGCTGAGAAGGACACCGATGATGTCCACATAACGATTCGCCCGTGTATTGCGCGATTCCTTGATGACGAGCGCGCCTACAACGATGCCGATAATGCCGATCGGCACGTTAATCAGGAAGACCGACTGCCAGCTGACGTATTTGACGAGCAAGCCGCCGACAATCGGCCCGGCGATCAGTGCGATGCCCGAAACGCCGCCGTAGATGCCGAATGCGGTGCCCAGTTCCGGCCCCCAGAAGGTCGCGGAGATGATCGCCGCTGCGATAGGCGAAAGGATCGCGCCGCCGATGCCCTGCACGCCACGGGCGATCTGCAACTGCGTGACATTCTGTGAGAGCGCGCAGCCAAGCGAAGCCGCCGCAAAAATAAACAGCCCGAGCAGGAAGAGCCGCTTGCGCCCGAACAGGTCGCCGAGTTTCGCCATTGTCAGGATCAGCGCGGCGATCACGAGTGCGTAGGTGTCAATCACCCACTGAAGTTCGGAAAACGAGCTCTTGAAATCCTGCGCGATGCTCGGCAGTGCGACATTGACGACCGTCACATCGAGGAGCACCATAAACAGGGCGAAGTTCACCGCCGCCAGCGTGAGCCAGCGGCGCGGGTCTTTCGGTTGGTTCGTGGCGTCGCCCCATGCGGGTGCGGATACTTCTGCCATGTGGTTCAATCCTTTCCGTTTCTACCAATCGAGAGCCAGCGTTCAAACTCCGCGATGACGCGCTCGTACGCGAAGGTTTCCGACTCTTGTGCCAGCTGAATGGATGCGCCCTTAATGAAGGCGATAATCGTTGACGCCGTGGCATCCACATCGAGATCCGACCGGAGTGATCCTTCAGTGATCCCGGCGCTCACGATTTCCATGAGGGCGGCATGCCAGCCGGTATCCATGCCATGATAGATGTCGTGAATCGCCTCATCGCGCAACGAACGCAGGAAGAGTTCATGGAACACGATCTGGAGTTCGGGGCGGTTGCGCTTGATCTCCAGTCCGTGCCACAGCTCGGCGTGCAACCGCTCCCGTGCCGTTACCCCCTGCGCCTGGACGTACGCGTTTTGGTCGGCGAACTGCTGCTCGATATAATTCACCACGCCTCGGATGAGGTCTTCCTTCGTGGCGAAGTAGTAGTGCAACGTCGCGATATTGACGTCCGCCCGCGCCGCAACCTCGCGCGTCCGCAATCCCTCGAAGCCCCGTTCCGCAATCAGGGAATATGCTGCCCGCACGAGTTCCTGTCGCCGTTCGTCGCCGTGCGGCGTATACGACGCGATCGTCTGTGCGGGTGCGGCGTCTGATCTGTCGGCATCACTGGTAATCGTCATCGTGTCTCCCCTAATCAATCACTTGATTAAGAAAATAACACCTCATCGCGCATTTGTCAATCATTTGATTGAGTGGAAATGGTAGCGCAGGCTGGAAATCTGCTCAATGTGCACCCGGCTATGGATCAATCTGTGCGCTGTATGTGCAGGCCGCAGTGAGTGCCGGGTTTGTGGGCTTCGTGCGGTTCGTCGGGCTGTGGGACGGGCGCGGGCGGCGTCGGTGGAGTGCGGATTTCTTTGTTGACGATCCGACCGTCTGCATCCAATATGTAGACACAGGGGGTTGCGGTGGCGATTTCGAGCGAAACAATCTGCGCGGGCGTCAGCCCTTCGATCTCCTTGACGATAGCACGCAGGCTGTTGCCATGTGCGACGACGAGCACATCGTCGCCCGCCATAATGCACGGCAGAATGTGGTCGCGAAAAAACGGGAAGGTGCGGGCATCGGTGTCGGCGAGGCTTTCACCGCCCGGTGGTCGGTTGTCCCATGAACGACGCCACGTATGTACCTGCGCCGCGCCGAACCGGGCCGTCGCCTCATCCTTGTTCATCCCCGTCAGGTCGCCGTAGTCGCGTTCGTTGAGGGCGGCGTCCTTCACGATGGGCACACACTTGAATTGCAGCATGCGGAGGATGATCGCGAGCGTTTCCTGCGCCCGTTGAAGCAGCGACGTGAAGGCGAAA
>JBBSFO010000392.1:0-5330 GCA_038238655.1 Thermomicrobiales bacterium
CGCGCAAACGCCCATCGGTCGCCGCTTCCGCCGCTGAGATGCCCGCATTTAGCGCGTCGGCGTGCGCCGGTTCGAGATGGCTGTTGACAATAATCGCGGCGGTGCAGCCTTAACTATCTAGGCCGACCAAAACATCGCGAACGACGTGCCGACGAATGAGACGCCGTACGCGAGCGGTGGCAGGATAAGCGCGGGCATGTTTTCCGAGGCCAGCAACGCCGCCGTGCGATCCGCTGCGCCGACCGCGATGTGCACATCGGTAGCGAGCGGCAGATGCGGCCCGTGCGCCTCGGTCGCCCCGACCGGCAGAATCGCTACCGCGCCGGCCGCGAATGCGTCCCGCGCTTCCGGCCAGGTCAGTTCCGCCAATCGCATCGCCGCGCTCCTTCGAAGAAACGTAACCGCCGCCTACCGGCCACGCTAAGCAGTATGCGACAATATGCTGTGTGGTGCGAACGGAGCGCCGTCACCGACCTGGACGACAAGGAGAAAACCTACCGTGATTTTTCGCCGCCTATTTGGGCGCACACAGCAAGAAGAACACGCAAAGGTCGAGCAGGCCGTCGCGAAGACGCGCCGTACTAATCTGTTCGGTACGCTGTTCGACCGCGCGACGATTGATGAGGACCTGTACAAAGAGATCGAGACCGCGCTGCTCCGCTCCGATGTCGGCGTGGAGACAACGGACATGCTGCTGAACGACCTGCGCACCCACATCCGGCAACAGGGAATTCGCGATCCGAAGCAGGCAAAAGAGCACCTGAAAGCGGCGATGGTCTACCTGCTCGAAGACACGAAGCGCGAGCGTACCGTCAAGGTCTTTCAGCGCGGCGTACCGTGGGTCATCATGGTCGTCGGCGTCAATGGCGCCGGGAAGACGACGACGATCGGCAAGTTGGCGTATCTCCACAAGCAGGCGGGACGCAAGGTAATGATCGGCGCGGGCGATACCTTCCGTGCCGCCGCCATTGAACAGTTGCAGACGTGGAGCGTGGAACGGCTCGGCGGCGTGCCGGTGATCGCAACCAAGCAGGGCGGCGACCCCGGCGCGCTCGTCTTCGATGCGATGGCGGCGGCGCACAATCGCGAAATGGACATCCTGATCGTGGACACTGCCGGTCGCCTCGAAAACAAAGAGCCACTGATGCGCGAATTGGACAAGATGCGCGGCATCATGAAAAAGACCGTCCCGAACGCACCGCAGGAAACCTTGCTCGTGATAGATGCCAACACCGGACAGAACGGCCTCCATCAAGCGCGCGTCTTTACCGACCGCGTGGATGTCACGGAGATCGCGCTGGCGAAATTGGATGGCACCGCGAAGGGCGGCATCGCCTTCGCCATTGTCCGCGCCCTCGGTATCCCGATTTCCTACGTCGGCGTCGGCGAGCAGGCCGACGACCTGATCGAGTTCGACGCCGTTCGCTTCGTGGATGCCCTGTTCGGTGACGACGAGTATGGCACGCGCGGATCATACGCATGATTGTCCTCTCCCCAGTGATACTGAGGCGTTGTCCCGACAACTTCAGTGCACCGGAGTCTTGCTCCTCTGTCCTTTCAGGTGTGGGGTCAGGCAAAATCCCGCCATGAGACGTACGGACGCCAGTCGAGCATGCGTTTCGCCTTGCCGTTGTCTACCCCGGGTTGGGTGCCGGTGAGCGACTTTGCCTTGTCGCCGAGTTCTTTGGAGACCTGGGCAGCAAGTTCGGCGACGGGGTGTTCGGCGAGGGCGTCATCGGCGACGATATAGAAGGACTCGTGCAGCGTGACGTGCGTTTCTAGCGCCTTGCGGTAGGCGGTGGCGAGATCGCGCACGTCAATATACGACCACAAGCCAGAGGCGAACGAGAGCGGGTCGTCATGAACGCGCTTGACCACGCCAGGCCACCAGCCATCGAAGATGACGTACGGCGGGCGGATTGAGATCACTTCCGTACTGCAGCGGTTGCGGATCATCTCCGCCGCCTGCTCGCCGACGAACTTGGACAGCGCGTACGGGTCCTGTGCCTGATGCGGGTGGAACTCGTCCACCGGTAAATACGACGGCCACCAGTCGTGGGTGCGGAAGTCCATGCCGAGCCAGTTGATGCTGCTCGTTTCAATCAGTTTCGGGATACCGAGCGTGCCGACCATCTCGACGACGTTATAGACGCTCCGCACATTCGTCCCATAGACGACTTCCGGCGGATCTTTCGTCGGGTTGGGAATTGCCGCAAGGTGCAGCACCGCATCCGGCTTCCTGCCCCGAAAGGTGAGCACGCCGACAGCATCGGCGGGTTCGGTCATGTCCGCCTGCACGTACTGGACGCCTGCCGGAAGGTCACGCGGCGCGCGGGCGATGTCCGTCGCAATCACATCATAGTCGTGCGCGGCAAGTTCCTTGACAACCTGCTGCCCGATGCGGCCACTGGAGCCGGTGACGACGACACGCATATGCACTCCCTCCGGTCGTGAGTAGCGAGTAACGAGAAGGGAATCCGCATCAACTCGTTACTCGTTACTTCTCGTAGTCGTACCACGAATGGCGCGGCTTCCAGCCGAGCAGTTTCTTTGCCTTCGCGTTGGCAATGTCCGCTTCGTGGCCCGTTATTCCGATGTCGAGTGGACCGGCATCGCGATACGCGGCGGCGATCTCTCGCTCAATCGGCGCATTGGTGAAGGCTTCGTCATTGACGATATAGATGGCTTCGCAACCGAGATCGCTTTTCTCGACGCTCAGGCGGTAGGCCTCGGCGAGGTCTTCCGCATCTGAGTAGGACCAACTCAGCCATGTTTTCGGACGGTCGCCGCGCATCTGGGCGATACGCGCCGCGTACTCGTCGGGCGCGATGACGAGGGCGGGGCGGATCGAGATCGCCTGCGCCCCGGTACGTGCGTGGAGCATCCGCGCCGTCGCCTCGCCCGCGATCTTGGAAAGGCCGTAGGCATTGACGACCCATTCGGGCGTCGTCTCGTCCATCGGCCAGCGGGGCGGCGCGATTGTCCCGCCAGAGCGCATGTATTGGTGGACATTGACGCTGCTTGTCTCGACGAATTTCATAATCCCGAGGTGCGCGCATGCCTCCGCGACGTTGTAGACCGAGAGCGCGTTGATGCGCCAGACCTCGGTCGGCAGCGACGATGCGACGGGCCAAACATTCGGCAGCGCGGCGAGATGGATCACGGCGTCTGCGACCTTGCCCCGGAACTTCAGCGCGCCGATGACCTGCCCCATGTCCGTCGTGTCCACCTGCACAAAGCCCGCGCCAGCCACGGGCGCGCGGGGCGGTCGCCGTGTCGCATTGATTACCTCGTGCCCCGCCGCAAGAAGATTGCGGAGAACGAACCCGCCAACGATGCCGCTGCCCCCGGTGACAACGATGCGCATGGACACTCCCTCCGGTCGTGAGTAACGAGTAACGAGGTAATAGGAATGCCATTCTCGCTTCTCGTTACTTCCTACTTCACAATGTCGCGCCAGTAGTAATGCTGTTGGAAACCGAGGAGGCGTTTCGCTTTTGCGTTCGAGACGCCTGCGGCATCGCCGGTCATGTGGGCGGCTTTGTTGCCGACCTGTTTGAAGTAGTGCGGGACGAGTTCGGCGAGGGGACGTTCGGCCCAGGCGTCCTCGGCGGTGCCGTAAATCACTTCATCTTCGAGTTCGGTGTGTTCGAGGGCGAGGCGAAAGAGTGTCGCGAGGTCGCGGGCATCCACGTACGTCCAGAGAAAGCCGCCAGCAGTAAGCGGGTTCTGACGATTTGCATCGAACCGTCGCTGGTAGTCGTCGGGCAAAATGACGGCGGGCGGGCGGATCGAAATTGTCCGCATGCCGCAACGACGATGAAAACCGTGCAAGATCTCTTCGCAGGCAACTTTCGAAAGTGCGTACGGGTCTTGCGCGAGGGTGCGATGCTCCTCGTCTACCGGGAAATAATCGGGTGTGAAGTCGCGATAGCGGAAATCGAGGCCGAGGTGGTTGATGCTCGACGCATAGATGACACTGCCGATACCGAGGGCGTAGCATGCCTCGCAGACATTGTACGTCCCCTCAGTGTTCTCGTTGAAGACGACCTGCGCCGGGTTGCGCATCGGGTTCGGGATCGCCGCAATGTGCACGACGGCATCCGCCCCGGCGAATGCGCTGACCAGTTCGCCCATATCGGACGTGTTCGCCTGCACGAATTTGACACCCGGTTGCGGCTGCTTCGGCGCGGAGCGCGTCGCGTTGATCACTTCGTGTTCGTGCTGGGCGAGGTCCATGCAGACCAGATGACCGATCCCGCCGCTACCTCCGGTGACAACTACTTTCACGGTTGCGTGCTCCTTTCAGTCGCGCATAGACAAGGAAACCGTTGGCGGAACGAGGGGCGCACCGTGCCCATTCTCGACTGATTCCTGCCTATTGTCTACCGAACACCGGGTACGTTCCTGCTGACTACCGATGCTATACTCATAACGCATGACGTACCGGTAGTGGGCGTGGATGCACGACGAGCACAAAAGAGGAGAGTTCGCAGACAGTAGTTAGAATGGTCTGGTTCGGTTCCAACTACTGACTACTGCCGGAGGATTTCACCATTTCGCAGCGGATACGAACACGCAATACGAGCGCGAAGCGGAAACCATCGCTCAAGCAGATGGAGCCGGAGGTTGCGCACGCCGCCGCCGCGCTCGATATGCAGTTCGCGCGGTGGGACTTGCTGCGTAAGGCGCTCATTCATCGCTCCTATCTCAACGAGGATGCGAGCGCGACCGAATCGAACGAACGGCTCGAATTCCTCGGCGATGCCGCCCTTGGGTTCATCGTCGCGCAATATATGTTTACCCGCCACAAGGACGCGCCGGAGGGGTTGTTGACGCGCCGCCGCATGGCGCTCGTCAGCAACCAGACGCTCGCGCGGTGGGCGCGGCGCATCGGCCTCGACCGCATGCTGCTCATTTCCAAGGGCGAGCGCGGCATTGAACTGCCCGACCGCGTCCTCGGTGGCGCGTTCGAGGCATTGCTCGCGGCGATTCTTCTCGATCGCGGGATCGCGGCGGTCGAGGCATTCCTTGTACCGATCCTCGATGCCGAGGCGGACGACGTCGTCGCGCGGACGATGGCCGGAAACTTCAAGGGGCGGTTACAAGAGGTCGTGCAGGACCGCGAGCGTATCACGCCAACCTACCAAACGCTCGACACGCCGGAAACCGATCACGAGCGGCGATTCACGGTCGCAGTGATGCTGGATGAACGGGTGCTGGCGACGGGCCAGGGGAGAAGCAAGCAGGTCGCCGAGCAGTCGGCGGCGGAAGCGGGTCTCGCAGCGTACATCGCGGAGAGCCGTGCAGCATCGGAGAGCGCTGGCGAA
>JBBSFO010000393.1:0-5318 GCA_038238655.1 Thermomicrobiales bacterium
AGGCTGACGACGCCCTGCGGCGGGAAGATCATCCGGTTGTACGTCGCGACAACATCGTCCGCAGTGAGCGGCGTGCCGTCATGGAACAGAACGCCGCTGCGCAGTTTGAAGGTGTAGGTGAGTCCGTCCGCCGCGACATCCCATTTCTCCGTGACATCGGGCACAATCGTCTTCAAGCCATCCACGATATTCAGACGAATGAGGTTATTGTACATGTGACAGAGGACCGAGTTGGTCGCGCCCTGCTGCATGTCATAGTTGGAGGTCGTGACGCCGAAGGCAATCTTCAGTGAGCCGCCGCGTTTCGGATTCGGGTCCGGCGACTTGATGATGCCGAGGTCCGTCGCCGGGGAGGCCGCCGCTGCGGTGGTGGATGCCGGGGCGACCGTCGGCGCGGGCGCGGGCGTCGGCGGAATCGGGGCCGCAGTCGCGGGCGCCGCCGGGGCGGCGGTCGCCGCGTTCTTCGCCGGGGTAGCGGTCGGCGCACTGGAGTTGCCGCACGCAGCGAGGAAGGCGGCAATCGTGCCACCGGAGAACCCAGCGGCGGCCAGCCGCCCGGCGAACTGCCGTCGGCTCAACCGGCCGGACTGGAACGCATCAAAGATCGCGACCATGCGCTCGTCCAGAGACATCCTGCTTCCTCCTTGACTACCCAGGCTTTTTCACTACAGAGACACAGAAGGCACTGAGAGATGCAGAAGTCGTCGGTCTGCCGTATGTGCGACGGAACAGATCGCTGCTTGCAAAGGAGTACGAAGGTACAATAGGATGCGCACCCCGGCCTGTCAAGGTTCGTCTTCAATCTGCGGGTGGATGAGCGGCGAGGAAACCCGTACTGCAAACCGCGAAAGAATGGAAGGGTGGCATCATGGCACGGATTGAACGCGTCGCGATGATCGGCACGGGGACTATGGGGCGGCTCATCGCCTTGCGAAGCGCGCAGCACGGCATCCCGGTCACGCTGTACGACACCAATCCAGCCGCGCTCGACCGTGCGAAAGCGGCGATCCACGACATGCTCATCGGCTGGCTCGCGCAGGGGACGCTCGGGCGGATCGAGATCGCCGACATCGAAGAGCGGCTCCACTTCGCCGACGATCTGGCGACCGCCGTGCGCGATGTGGACCTCGTCATCGAGGCGATCCCGGAGCGCGTGGACCTGAAGCGCGCCCTGTTCAGCCAACTGGACGAACTCTGCCAGGAAAGCGCGATCATCGCGACGAACAGTTCGTCCATCCGCGTCAGTTACCTCGAAGACGCGACGGCCCGCCCCGCGAAGGTCGCCAACCTCCATTATTACAATCCGATCTGGGAAATTCCGATGGTCGAGATTGGCCGGGGCACGCAGACCGACACCGAGACGATAGATGCCCTGACGGACTACGCCCGCCGCATCGCCCTGCTGCCGCTGCATGTCCAGAAGGAGAGCACGGGTTTCATCTTCAACCGCGTTTGGCGCGCGATCAAGAAGGAGACGCTGCGCGTTGTGGACAGCGGCGTCGCGTCATTCGAAGATGTGGATCGCGCCTGGATGACGATGTATCACACACCGATGGGGCCATTCGGCAAGATGGACGAGATCGGCCTCGATGTCGTCAAGGATATCGAGGAGCATTACGCCTCCGAAAGCAACGACCCCGCCGACCTGCCGCCGCGCATCCTCACCGACCGCGTCGCGCGCGACGACCTCGGCATGAAAACGGGCCGGGGCTTCTACACCTACCCGAATCCCGCCTGGGCCGCGCCGAGATTCCTCAAACCCGATGACAGTGCGGGCGAGTAGGGGATACGGGATACGAGAAGGAGATCGTATGAGTGATCACATCAAGAAGGCGGAACGTACGCCCCGACCTCTCCCTGTATTTACGACCGAAGAAGAGGCGCGCTAATTCTAGGAGACGCATGACAGCACGAATTACTGAGATGGGATGGAAGATGTTACTGCGACGCCGTCAGCCCAAGTAGGAATTGGCCCCGGCCGCGCCGGGGCCAAAGCGCGCAAACGTCCGGCGTAGGAAATGAACTGACTTTGTACGTACGGATTGACTTTCTCCGCGCCATTTGCTACGGTACGTAACGTGATGAAGCAAATGGTTCGCCCCGACTGGTTTTATGCGTTTTATTTTATCCCGCCGGTGTTGTCGGTCGGGGTAGAGGCGTTGACCTAGCGAACCTGCCCCGCGCCAGATGACAGCACCGGCAGACACAGCGGCGTATTCGGCCCGCTGTTTTTTTGTGCGTGCAGGGTGCGGCGGGGAGCATTCGGGGCGAAACCACATGGCCACAGGTGTGATACGAGGATCGGCGCACGAGCGAGGAGAAGGACCAATGATCGTACAAATGCTGACGGGGACCGACGAGCGAGCGCTGGAACGGGTACTGAGCGCGATTACGGCGGCGGGGCACGGCCACCGCGTGATCGAGGGGACGGAGCGGAATGTCATCGGCGTGCTTGGCGGCGCACCATCGCAGGATTTGCTCGACCGCGTGCAGGGGATGCCGGGCGTCGAGATGGTGATCCGCATTTCGAAGCCGTACAAACTCGCCTCGCGCGAGTTCCACCCGGAGCGCACTATTGTCCGCATCGGCAGTGTCGAGATCGGCGGGGCAACGCCCGTGCTGATAGCCGGACCATGCGTGGTCGAAGGACGCGAGCCATTGCTGAAGACGGCATGGGCGGCAAAGGAGGCGGGTGCGGTGATGCTCCGGGGCGGTGCATACAAACCGCGCTCGTCACCGTACTCTTTCCAGGGCCTCGGTGTCGAGGGATTGGAACTGCTCGCCCTCGCGCGCGAGGAGACCGGCCTGCCCGTCGTCACCGAGGTGATGGAACCGGATCAGGTGGAGGTCGTCGCGCAGTACGCCGACATGCTCCAGATCGGCGCGCGCAACATGTCGAACTTCCCCCTGCTCCGTCGGGCGGGACGGAGCGGGCGGCCCGTACTCTTGAAGCGCGGTTTCTCCGCAACGATCGAGGAATGGCTGATGAGCGCGGAATACGTGCTGGCGGAAGGCAATGAGGAGGTTGTGCTCTGCGAGCGGGGTATCCGGGGCTTCGACCCGATTGTCCGCTTCACGCTCGACCTCACCGCCGTGCCGCTCCTCAAGGACTTGACGCATCTGCCGGTAATCGTGGACCCGTCGCACGGCACAGGACGCCGCGCACTCGTCGCCCCGATGTCGCTCGCCGCGATCGCCGCCGGTGCAGATGGCTTGATCGTCGAGATTCATCACGACCCGGCGCAGGCACTCTGCGACGGCCCGCAGGCGATCCTGCCCGATGTCCTCCGTCAGATTGCGGAGGGCATCGGCCACGTTCACGCCGCCATCCGCATGCCGGTGCTGGCGTAGGGGAACCTCACCCCCAGCCCCCTCTCCATTGCGATGGAGAGGGGGAACAGAAGGTGTCAGACTTTTTTGTTGGTGCGGAAGTCCCAACCGGCCTTTTCTTCGGTCGGTACGCCATCGGGATTCTGGAGGAAATACGACACTTCGAGTTTGGCGAAGTCGAGGATGAATTCATCGGCCGGGAACGCCTCATCCATATTGCGCACCGCAGTGACCTCCGGGCTTGGCTCCTCCGGGCTTTTCGTGGACTCGTTCACCGCCACCTTGTTGCCCCCGGTCTCGTAGGATATGACAATGCAGTCGCTCAGTGTCCATTTGAGGAAATCCACTTGCGCTTCTCCGGCCTTGCGCACGGTCAGGACAGCCTGCTTGATGTGCTCCCCGCTCGCACAGGCGAGGAAGAGCTTCAGCGAGGCCTTGTTGAAGTGCATCACGAAGTGGAAATCCTGCGGGGCAACCTTGCCGGCCCCGCCTCCACCCCCGTGGGCGGCATTGCCGCTATTGGTTTCGCCCCAACTGAAGGATTCAATGTCAATCTCGCCCCTGTGTTTCGTGTCGGCGCTTTCGCCATCAATCCCGTCAATCTTGAGGAAATAACTAACTGCCATCTCTCCCCCTTATGCCATCAGCGTAATCACAAACTCCGCACTGCCGTCGCCGCCGAGTTCCCACGGGCGTTGCTGCGCGACGTAACTGCCGCGTGCCCCGAGGAAACGACCCGTACCGCCAACGATGGCATAGTGATTTTCGCCTGCTGAGGCAGACCCCATGCCGATGATCGTTCCGCCCTCGAGGTTCAAGGTATGCATCTCGACATTGGCGGCGGAAAACGCGCTGTCACCGAAGGGCGAATCAACGCAGAAGCAGCTCGCATAGAACTCACCGACTTTTCGCCCGCCCACTGCATCGAGGAACTCGCCGTACATCGCCACGCGGTCCCCTTTGACGGGCGTCACCCCGGCCCGACGGTCGGCTGCGAACATCTGCCACTGCCGACCGTACAGCGTTAAAACTGTGCTCCCCGCGCCCTCAGCCATCGCTGCTTGCCCGACTGTCTCCTTACTGACGCTACTCAAACCCATTGCCCCCGCGAGGATGAGCGCGCCGCTCTTCAAGATGCTCCGCCGCCTAGCCTTGTGAAACCCCATCGCCATGACCAACCCCCTTTGTGCCAGCCCTCCAACCCATCACGTCCTGTCGCCACCTACGTGTGAATTCACGCGCACACTACTTCCTACCGGGTAATCCGCTACGTGCAGCTCGCTCGATGGAGTAATCATTCGGAATCGCCGTACAATCAACATAGCGGATGCTTGCGCTACTGTCAATTACTTTTGTGTATTCTCTTCATTACCGAAGCAGTGGCGTGCGGCGGGAACGAAATGTCCCGTTTCCCTGTGAAAAGATGGAGCGATGGAGTAGCAACCCATGAAAGGGAGAGTCCGTGCTGAGACCGAGGATCGCAGTGGTCATCGTCGCCGCGCTTGCCGTCGCGGTGATCGTGATTGTTGGATGGGTGGGCATCAAGGGGGATGACACATCGGCGACCCTATCGTTGCCACCAACTGTTGTCTCGACACCGACAACTATTGCACCCATACGTGTGAGTGCGACATCCGCCGTCACACCCTTGTCTAACCCGAGTACAGCGCCGACGCGTGCAGCGACGCCCGTTAACCCCGATCCCGGCCCGGCAACGCTCGCGTCCGGTGTAGAGATGCAGAACGGCAAGCGCGGCTATGCCTACTGGTGCGCGAACGATGCCATCGGCACCTGCGGGATTTTCGACCGCTACGGTGGCCCGGTTCCCTTTGAGATGCTGCATGTGCCGCCGGACGGCTCGCTCACGTTCGTGTATCGGGGTGCAGAACCGATCAGTGCAATCACATCGCTAGTTTATTCGCTGGTCTGAGCAGGAGCGGGCGAGTATCCGTCGTTGCGTGGTGGCATGCCGCTACCAACGACGCAGA